>JAYVXN010000140.1:0-7247 GCA_043785085.1 Bdellovibrionales bacterium
TCAGAATTTAGAATACACTAATAAGGCGTGCGCTTGAAGAAGGTGTCTCGAAAAAATACGAGATGAGTGTATTGCTTTGCCTGAAAACGAAAACAACAGGTAGCCAGCATACGGCAAGTCACTTTCTGATTCTGCTTCTTTTACCTGGTACGGCCTAAAAGAACTGGGTCTGCGCTTTCGTTCTGATATGTTTGAGAAAATCAAAGAAAATCATATTATTGAAATTTACGACCGAGAAAATATTCAAATTTTTAGAAACTTTAATTTCTTTGATGTCGTCAGCTACACCTTGGAAGACGTCTTATGTCGACCCTGGACTGAGCTTTTTATCCGTGAGAATCCTGAACATTCGGCCAGCATTCTAAATGCTGTCGAGAAATTTTATTCAGCAGAAGAAGTAAATGTGACTTCGCTTGAGCACGTCGGCACGCAGCGGCTCTCTGAACAAGATTCGCCATTTAATTTAAAAGTTGATCTCATCGTCAATTACGTCGCACCCATTTACTTCGCCGACAGATCCGCAGCCGGATTTGTAGCGATTGAAACGGGTGAGCTCGCATGTGTCATGCCTGAGAACGTCGAAGCTGAAAAACTCTTGAGCGCCTACTATTTAAATGAAGAATTTAAAGATTTTGAAATTTAAAAGGCTCCACTTGAAAAGGAGCCTTGTCTTGACTATTTTCAGTGGCTTTGCTTAAGCGGCTTTTGACAGTGAGCCAACTGCCACTTGCTGACATTCGCTCAGCATGGAAATGTAGAATTCCGTGCAGTGAGTGAAATTAAGTTGAAAGCTTGCCATATCAGCTTCATTCAGACCTTCGACTTCCCTCATGGCCTTGCCAATATGGTCCTGATCTTCGATGGCATGCACCTTCCAGAAGTGGCTAGCGGATTTTCCGTGGGTCTTAGTGACTCGCTCTAAGACCTTAGGGCCAAAATACGCAGCCACAGATTCAAGCACCAAAATCCAGCCCATGAAGGCCGAGGTGGATTTGTGCTCAATCCAGTAATATTGGGATTTATAGAGGCCTGCTGTCGGAAAAAGTTCGGGAATGTCTTCAACCGTTTTTCCGAGAGCCTTTAAATCCATAATCAGTAATTTTTCATGGCCTCGTTCTTCTTTGGCGTGATCGATAAAACGACTGTGAAGCTCAGCCTGAGAGTAGGGCGTATAGGCGCTAGCAAGTGCCAGGAGCCTAGTTGAATTATTAACGAAGTGAAATGTCTGGCCCAGCCACTGCGCATAAGCGTCAGCGGTTCCGACCGAAAGTTTATGCAACATTGGGGTTATAAAGCGCGAATTCTGGACCTACTGTTAGCTTCGAGTGTCTATTCGAACGTCGGTTTGATTTAATTTGAAAATTCTTAGGGCGTATAATTGTGAAACGAATTTCGGAAAAAATAGGAAATTAGAGTTTAAAAACCCGTTTATTATTGGAGTCCTGATTCTAGTATTTATTGGTGTGAATTTTGTCTTCGGACTGGTTTATGAAGATAGGCATACCAGATCTGGTAGCTTGCCTAATGGTACATGCGGTCTTCAAATGCCGTGAGTGCGGCTTTGGCGCCTTCGCCCATGGCAATAATAATTTGTTTAAAAGGCGTCGTTGTCACATCGCCTGCGGCGTAGATGCCCGGGACATTTGTATGACCTTTTGTGTCGACGATGATTTCACCAAATTTACTGAGTTCGAGAGTCTCTTTAACGAAAGAGCTATTCGGCAGCAGTCCAATTTGCACAAAGACCCCGTCAATCGGCAGACTCACTTCGCTTTCGGTCTTTCGCTCCAGATATTTTAAATTCGTGATTTTTTGTCCGTTACCAACCAATTCCGTCGTGCGGGCGCCGGTGACGACTGACGTATTAGACAATGAATTGAGTTTATCAACAAGAACTTGGTCCGCTTTTAGGGTCTCATTAAACTCAAACAGCACGACTTCGCCCGCAATTCCGGCAAGATCAATAGCCGCTTCCACGCCCGAATTGCCACCGCCGATGACCGCAATTTTTTTACCCTTGTAAAAAGGGCCATCACAGTGAGGGCAATAGGCAACGCCGCGGCCAAGATATTCTTTTTCGCCGGGCACGCCGAGTTCCCGCCACTTCGCGCCGGTGGTGACAATGACTGAGTCTCCGGAGAGAAATTCTCCGCCTTCTAAGTGGATTTGTTTATCTTTATTTAAAAGTTTCACTCGTCGCTGTGTAAAAAGTTTGATCGGATAGGCGTTGAGATGTTTATAAAGTTGTTCGGCCAGATCCGGGCCTTCGGTGTAGATGACTGAGACGAGATTTTCGATGCCCTTCGTATCTTGGACTTGGCCACCCATGCGCTCAGCCAGTAACGCCGTTTTCAAACCTTTGCGCGCACTGTAGATCGCCGCCGATGCGCCCGCGGGCCCACCGCCAATGACAACGACATCAAAGTGGCCGAGGTTTCTCTCAGTTTGCAGAGTATTCGTAGTTTCAGTGCCAAACAGTTCTTCAAGCTTTGCCAGAAGATCGAGAAAATGGATTCGTCCCGAGTGAATCATTTTGGAGTTGACCACGACACTTGGGACGCCTTGAATTCCGATGGTTTGAACTTGGTCTGGAACATAGCCGCCATCGACCATTTCATGTTGAAAATCGCCGTGCACCAAGGCCATTTGGTTCAAAGCCTGCACGACGTCGGGGCAGTTTTCGCAGGTCAGTGAAATATAAGTCTTAATCCGAATCGGCCCTTTGAGAGATTGAATTCTTGAAACAAGACCAACGTCCGGCATTTTGCCTTTGCCGTCAGCATTTAAAATGGCCACGATGAGAGATGTAAATTCGTGGCCACCGGGAATGCCGCGAATGGAGATGCCGGTGTCTTTACCAGCGTGCTCAATTCGGAAAGTGGGAGTCTCTGATTTTCTCTGAGAGGGAATAGCCAAAATCTTGGCGCAAGTGGAACTGATATCTTCCAGCATTGCTACTAATTCAACTTGGTTCTCATGTTCACACTGATCGTAAATTAAAGAAACTGGTTCTTCAATGACCGCGAAGACTTCTTGTAACTGAGATTTCAAATCTGAATCGAGCATTTTTGCCACCTTCTCTCGGAGAAACTCTAGATTTTGCCAATGAGATTCAGGCCTGGCTTCAGGGTCTTTTCTCCCGGACGCCATTTCGCAGGGCAAACTTCATTGGGGTGAGTCGCGACAAATTGCGCGGCTTGAACTTTTCTCAGGAGCTCATCGGCATTGCGGCCGATTCCGTTGTCATGAACTTCAGCAATTTTCACATGGCCTTCGGGATCGATCACAAATGTACCGCGATAAGCGAGACCTTCTTCTTCAATGTGCACACCAAAAGCACGTGATAGAAAGCCAGTTGGGTCAGCAAGCATGGGATATTTGATTTTCTTAATCGTTTCAGAAGCGTCATGCCAAGCTTTATGGGAAAAGTGGGTATCAGTGCTCACAGAATATACTTCAACGCCCATTTTTTGAAATTCAGCGTATTTATCGGCCATATCGCCTAATTCAGTGGGGCAGACAAAGGTGAAATCGGCAGGATAAAAGAAAAAAATCGACCATTTTCCGCGGAGATCATTTTGCGTTACGGTTTTAAAATTATCATTTTGATAAGCCTGAAGTTTGAAATCAGGAATCTTACTGTTGATCAATGTGCTCATGTCAGTCTCCTTTGAAGGTTTATGTCGTACCGGTAGAATAGGGTCTTTTCTTTCTTAGGTAAAATCAATATAATCTTTAGGGTAATAGATTATCTCTATTAAAACTGGAGGAGAGATGCAATCGAAACTGGGATTTTCTTTGACGCAACTCGAATATGTCCTGGCCCTTCAAAAACATGGGCATTTTGCCAAAGCTGCAAAGCATTGTTTTGTCACACAACCGACTTTGAGCATGCAGGTTCAAAAGCTTGAAGAAACGCTGAATGTGGTCATTTTTGATCGTTCAAAAAAACCGATTCTGCTCACCGACAAAGGTCGGCAGTTAGTGGAGCAAATGCGGTCGGTGGTGGAAGAAGCCAAAAAATTGGAGCTGATTGTCGAAGCCACGGACTCAGGTCTCATCAAGGGAGAATTAGTCGTGGCTGTGATTCCGACGATTGCTCCGTATCTTCTGCCGAGGCTTTTACCCGTGCTTGAAACGAAGTATCCCGAACTACAGCTGCGCTTATTTGAAATGCAAACTCACAAAATCATTGAGGCGCTGCATGACGACGAAATCGACGTGGGGATTTTAGCGACACCGCTGAGATCCCCAAAAATCAACGAGCGGCCACTTTACTGGGAGCCATTTTCTGTACTCTGTAAAAAAAATCACGAACTCGCCAAGTTTAATAAAGTGAAATATTCGGGCTTGCGCTCAGACGACATTTGGCTTTTGGAAGAAGGCCATTGCCTTCGTCATCAGGTGCTGGATGTGTGCGCACTTAAGCAAAAAAATAAGCAAAACAAGGGCCGAGGTCGGGCCTATCAATTTGAAAGTGGAAGTCTTGAGACTCTTAAAAACTTGGTGAACTCTTACGGTGGCTATACGCTTCTTCCTTCACTTGCCACGGAGGCAATCGGGCCGGACGTGATTTTGATTCCATTTGAGCGACCGATTCCAGCTCGTGAAATTGGCTTGGTGTCGCGGCGAGAGCATTATAAGAGCGAACTGCTCGGTGCTTTAGGCGAGGCGATCATTCGCTGTATCCCGGATTCTTTGCGCAAGATACGGCAAAAGGATTTGGATGTCTTGGCAGTGGAGTGAGTCATCAATAATCAATATCAGTGACCAAAATCAGCGACCAAAATCAGCGACCAAAATCAGCGACCAAAATCAGTGACGGCGCAGCCGAGAGTTTTCCCATAAGTGACTTGAATCGGTTTTTTCTCTTGGAGGGCGGTGAGGGCATCTTTCAGAAAATGATGAGTCTCATCAGAAACCCCACCCTGATAAAGAATTTGCCCGGAGGGACTAATCAGAAAGGTGTGCGGAGTTTTTTGCACCTGAAATGCTTTCGTCAAATGCCGCTCTTCATCGAGCAAAATCGCAAACGGAAACTTTAACTTTTCATAGTACGATTTGCGCTCTTCATTGCTGTGCGAGGTATCGAGATTAACGGCACGAAAGGAAAACCCTTTTTGCGAAAATTCCGAAGCGAGCGCCTGGAGCTCCAGGATCTGCTCAGGCGAGCATAAACACGCCGTTGATAAAAACATTAAAACCGTACCTTGTGCTGCGTTCGAAAATGAAAAGTTTTTAGCTTCGCCGGTCACCACATCCGCCCCTTGAAAGTCTTTGACGGGCGCAACCGTCAGCTTGACCGCCGTGTGGCCCATCGATGGAATCAGAAGGAATATAAAAATCAAAATTCTGAACTGGCGTAACATGAATTCCAGCATAGGGGCAATTGTGCGGGTATTCAAGAGAGCTCGACCTTGGTCTATTCTGAGTCCGAGTCGTTCCTATCTCCAGATAACTTTGTTATATTTCAAAAATGAAGACTCAGAAAAAAATCTTCGTTTCCTTTTTGATTGCCGTCATGACTTCGTTAACTTTGGGTTTTGCTGTTTTTGGTGGCGAGTTTTTCCCTTTTTCAAGCTATTCAATGTATTCAGGCTCATTTAAGAAAACGGCGCGTTGGTACACTCTAGAAGGTCTGGTTGACAATAACGGACAAGAGCAGACGTTTAATTTTGATCGGCGCGAATTTCTTTACCCCTTTCGTCCTCAAGAATTCAGTGAGGCTATCGAAAGCCGGATTCGTCATGGTCAGATGCAAAGTGTGATTCCGGGCGTGCAGGGTCTGGTTAAAAATTATAACCGAAGGCAGGCTTTGGCCCTTCACCAGGGACCAACGTTACATCGCTACCGATTGGTCGTGCACCGAGTGACCTATGGTGGTGAGCAGGGTGCGAGCCATGATGAGCAGACGATGTTCGAAGGCACATTGTGAAACAAGCAAATCGCTGGGATCAGTTTTGGTTTTCAACGAGCGATCCAGGTGATTTGGCGATTTGCCGGATTTTGTTTTACTCAGGCTTATTTTTCACGTCATTGATTGAGAGTTTTACCTCTTGGTCCGAGGCTCCGCCGGAGTTTTGGCAACCGGTTTCATTTTTCAATTTATTTCATATTGCGGCACCTAGTGCCTGGATGATCTTGGTTCTAACGGTGCTCTGGCGTCTGAGTTTGATTTTTTCAGCTTTTGGATTCTATACGCGAATCTCGCAAGTCGTTGCAGCTATTCTGAGCACCTATCTCTATGTTTTTTTCTATTCCCATGGCTTTCTCCATCATCCTTATCAGCTTTTTGTCGTCATCTGCCTCATACTTATGTTTGCAAAATCGGGCGAAGCATTTTCAGTCGATGCTTGGCGTACGAAAAAGACATCCCAGCCTTCTGGTGAGTTTACCTGGCCAGTCAAAATGGTTTGGGTTGTATGGTGCTTGATGTTTTTCGCAGCCGGTCTCGCCAAACTTCGAAACACTGGCCTCAGTTGGGCGACGAGTGAGAATATGCAAGATATTCTCAGACACAATATTTATTATTTTTCCCAAGGCCTGGGCCATCGCCAAGTATCAGACGATTGGCCGAATCTTTTTCTGCAATCCCCGTGGCTGTGTCAACTGAGTGCTATTGGTGTGCTCAGCGTTGAATTGTTGAGTCCTTTGATTCTTTTCGGACGAAGGCCGCGTTTGATTTTGGTGGCCTGCATTTTTACCATGCAGGTCGGAATTTGGTATGTCCTGTTCGTGGATTTTCGGCCGCAGCTGGTTTGCTACGCTTTTTTTCTGCCCTGGAGCCGGATTGTCGATTGCATGAAACTGGGGCGAAAAAAATATGCGAATTAAACTGCTCAAAGATCAGTTGCGGGCCGTTTTTCCACGGCGAGGTGAAAAATATTTTAGAACTGAAATGGCCTGTTTGTTTTTACTGGGTTTGGCGCTGTGTTTTTTCATTTTGCCATATTTCACCGGTTTGCCGACTTTTATTCGGCGGTTGCCAGCACGAACCGGTTTGTTTCTCAATGTTTCGCCTTTTGTGCAAGCCCGCGAACAAGTCAAAGGCCATGCGCGGACGCGGTTGAGTTGTTCGGCGCCGGACGGGCAAAAACAATTTGAATTTAATGCGGATCTCTATTCAAAAATCGCCGGCCCCCATCGCCGCAAGATGTATTATATTGCGGCATTTTCACTGGTGGGCGGAAGACCGATTCTGGCCGTTTTGCCGCGCGTGCTGAAGCTTGGCTTTTGTTCTGGCGGTG
>JAYVXN010000141.1:0-7243 GCA_043785085.1 Bdellovibrionales bacterium
AGGAGGGTCTTATTGACGAGCGACAGGTGGCCGACAAGGAGTAGTAGGCGCCACCGCCGTCGGCGGCTTTTTCGTTTGCAATAAGGACAACGGCTTGAATCTCGACGAGACTCTCGTTTCCAATTGGTGCGGCATTAACAGATAGAAATGTAAAGGATGTGCCTCCGGTCGCTATGACTGCCGCATCCAGCGCATGCTTGCAGTTCTCAGCCTTTGCCAATGACGGCAGTAGGATAAAGAAAAGTGCCAAAGTTATGATAATATTTCTCATGATTTTTCCTTGTTAGGTTGTTGAAAATGAATCTACTAAGTTAGGAGTTTTAATAATTGATCTGATGTCTGACTTACTGAATCTTTCGTTTGAGTTATTCATCGCCGCAGAATCGAGCATTTTCGAATGCGTCCCCAACTTCACTGAAGACATTGATAATTGTAAGTGGCGTTGCTTGTGAAGTTTTATAGTCCGTGACGAGTGCCAATAACCCTGGGAATTCGCAAATGGTACTGGTCGTTCCTGAAATCGAAAGTCGAAGTTCCTGCTCTTTTTTGACTTGGCACAAAGTTTCCGCGTCTCGCATGAACACTAGAGCTCCGGCAGGGCCGGGCGTCCCGCCGCGAATGACCTGCAGTAAATGCGAATCGCATGCCGTGCTTGAGTAGCTAGCGAGGGGTAAGAGCGTAATTACAATCATGGGTAAAATAGCTTTCATTGGAACCTCCAAAGTTTAGGGTGAAAGAAGTTTGTTTAAGGAATATAGCGCAGCGCACTAATTATTGGTATGGAATTTTGCGCAAAAAATTAGTATTATATTGACTATTACTCAAGGAAACTATGAAGCGATTGAGCATCTTTGAATTTAGTGAATATAAACAGTATCTTGCGCAAGAGATCGAAATTAGGTCCCTTACACAAAAAGGGCAGAAGTCCAAACTTGCCGCGGCCATCGGATGCCACGCGGGATATCTCTCAAAGGTGCTAAACACAAATTATGACCTCAGCCTTGAGCAAGCTCAATTAACGAACAGATTTTTCGGACACACACCAAACGAAGCTCGATATTTTTTAAACCTTGTGTCCTTCGCTCGGGCTGGCACTAGCGACTTAAGACTGCATTTCCAGGACGAACTTTCAAAGCAGAAGAAAGAATTTCGAGAATTAAAAAATCGTATTTCTATCGGGCGTGAATTATCAGAAGAAGCGCAAGCCAAATATTACAGCTCGTGGCACTTTGCTGCGATCCATATCTGCATTTCACTCGAATTTATGCAAACCAAAGAACAAGTCGCAAAGGCACTACACCTTTCTGAACAATTGGTGAACGAGGCTTTGGAGTTTTTAGCAGAACTGAAGATTTTGGAAAAAAAAGACGGGTTTTTTAAACAAGGAGAAGTGAATTTGTTTTTGGACAAATCCTCTCCATTTATCACCCAACACCATACAAACTGGAGGGTTAAATGCCTTCAGGTTTTAAGTGGTGTCAAGGCAAATGATTTACACTATTCGAGTTTAATTTCCTGTGGAGAAAATGAAATTGCTCAAATACGTGAGGCTTTACTTAAATGCATCGAAGAAATTCGGACTTCCGTCCGAACCGCAGGCGAGAATCAAAAACTATACTGCTATACTTTAGATCTTTTTGATCTTATAAATTAAACGCAACTTAGTTCTTAAGATAAATGTCTACGATTTCGAGCAATTCATTTTCGGAAGCAGAGACTTTGACGAAATTTCTTATAATATAGAGACCCACTGACGCTTGGACATCCACGCAAGTACCGTTAATGTTTTTCCTTAGATCGACTTCTTTTTCGATATCGGCAGCATCGAGCTTGCCGAATTCAGAGCGATCATAAACGAGGACAGACGAGACAAAGCCAAAATTGCGACAGGTGTCAGATTCCACGTTTAATTTTTTTGAAAAGTGTGAAACGAGGGTATACCGGAGTTTGCTTCCTGACAGGCCCAGTAACTCAATCATCACAAGCTCCCGTCTTTCCTTGTCATTGAACGATTTCCATAAAGACCGTTGCAATAAAACGGTGCCACGATTTGGATCGTAGAACGCCGCCTTTGGAACAAAATTTTGATCAACTACCTTCTCGTCCGTAAATGAAATAAGTGCTTTCAGGTTCACGTTGTTAACGCTTCTTTCGAGCTTTTCCAAACTGGCTTCCAGCTTGGCAATTTCCTTAACAGGAATGACGGAGAATTGCCTAAGCCACTTATCGGCATCATGGCCGATAGTTAGGAACTCAGCGACGTAGGGGTCGCCACCACCGCCACCACTTTCTGAGCCGCCCCCAATTTCCGCTCTGCCCCCAGCGGGAAACCTCGATAATTTTTCATGAGACTCTAACTGCGCACATGATGTCGAAAAAAAAACCATGAAGAATAGGAGCAACAGTTTGTTCATTTTAATATAGGTCATTCGAACTGATTTCGGGCCTTCTCTGTCAAACATGTAATAAAAGTATAGCAGCGAGCCTTATAAAAATTCGACTATATCAGCTGAACTGGCATTTTGGCCGGGTCTTTAGCGATGGGTAAAATTAGCACTTACAACTTTATTTAAAACTTTCCTGGCCAATTAAGGCCTAAGTCCTGAGACTGAGTAATTCACCGATATGAAATTAGTCGCGAAGATTACTAAGGATCTGTATGCACCAAAGTCGGGTAGTGGCTCACTTAGGTAATGCAAAGTTTATAATATGGGAGATTTTTATATCCATTGCACATTCGACTCAGCCGTTACCGCAAAAGTAACTTTCAACTCAAATAATATTGGGTGGCAAATTTTAATAAAGTTGAAATCTAGGCAGCAAAAACAATTCTTCAACGGGCGAGTCGGCTGTCCATTTGATTTAATGAACAATAACAATTTTTGATGGGAGGGTAGAATGAATACAGTTGGCGGAATGGGACCCTATTGGGGGATGCATCTGTTTTGGTGGGCCTTTTGGATTTTCGCAATGGTTTCGATGTTTGGCTACAATGTGCCGGAAAGAACACGAATAAACAGCCTTGACCCGCATCTCATCCTTCGGCGTCGATTTGCGAAGGGCGAAATTTCCGAAGAAGAGTATCAGAAGATCGAGGCGCAACTGCTGGTGGATGAGAAATCAGGGGAGAGAAATCTTGCCACTCCAATCGCACACACGACAGTGCTAGCGCATCCGATTGCAGATGGCCTCAGTTTCACTGCGACTTGGGTGATATTGTATTCGATTTGCTCTGTTCTCTATTGGATCGCGCCTGACGCGATGGTAACAGCCACAAGTAAGTTGTTTCACGGAATGAGCTTTACGCAAATGGCGCAAACCGGTACGGTCTTCCGATTTGCCGATTTCATTTCAGTTTTAACCCTGGGCGCCGTCTATACTTTTGTAGCTGGAATTGTATGGTCTCTTATTCACACTTACTTTCTTGGTCAAAGAGCTGCGCGACGACTGGAGCGACCTGAAAGGGACAAAGGCCAGAGAGCTCGGATGAATCCGAGAATTAATCCGCAAATGAATTAACGGGTGGGCAATTTACGGCCTTCAGTGAAAGGCGGTTGTCCTAGATTTAAAGGGAGTCTGCCGAGTCTGCGAGTGAATTGAAGTCGGTTTTTGTTGCAAATATGAGTCACGAAATCAGAACTCCGCTCGGCGCCATCCTAGGATTTGCCGATGTGCTCAAGGAGTCGGACTGCTCTCCGCAGGACCGATTGCTCGCGGTAGATGCAATCGACAGAAACGGAACAATCCTGCTTCGTCTGATTGAAGACATTTTGGACATTTCTAAAATCGAAGCTGGAAAGATGGAGGTCGAAGTAAGTAAGACAGCCTTGCGATCGGCCCTCACTGAGGTTGTGGCTCTATTTGAAGCAAAAGCGAACGCCAAGGGACTCGTGTTAGAACTGAAGATGGATGTCGACGTTCCGGAGCATATCAACACTGATGCGGTAAGGCTCCGCCAAATTTAATCAACATAGTTGGTAACGCGGTGAAATTCAGTGACCGAGGTGAAATCGGAATTGAGGTGCACCGAAGTGAATTAGGGAATGGTCAGAGCGGTATTGAGTTCCTCGTCACAGATACCGGAGCCGGCCTGACTGGCGATCAAAGAATAGGGCTTTTTGTTCCTTTCTTTCAAGCTGACAGTGCAGCGACACGAAAATTCGGTGGTACGGGCCTTGGGTTAGCGTTGTCTCGTCGCTTAGCGCGACAACTCGGCGGTGACGTAGCCCTTTTGGACATTCCGCCTGTGAATGGATGTACATTTAGAATCACAATTGCCGATATGGGCCCGCCGTCAGTAAAGATCACGGGAGAATCCACTCCGGCGGCTTCACATGAGGCCGCAAAGCAGGGGCGTGCGCGAACTATTTTTGCAGAAAAAGTCTTGATTGTGGCAACCGCAATGGCGCTCCTGACTGCGAGCGTTGCGAGTATTCTGCCGGCACGCGCGGCGGGACAACTGACGCCAATCGACGTCATTCGCCAAGGGGGGTGAGCTTGGGCATCACCGCCACTCATGTGATGAAGTCAATTGGTACCCCGCCGGTATCCATTCTGAAGGACATTTCTTTAGAGATCGCTTCAGGCGAATTTGTTGCTCTGACAGGTCGATCGGGTTCAGGGAAAAGTACACTGCTCTATCTTCTGAGTAGTCTCGATCTAACGACCGGAGGCTCTATCAAGATCGATGATTGCGAGATCGCGTGGATGGAGTCCGAAGCCCTGCACCGCTTTCGCAATCAAAAGATGGGCTTCATATTTCAGTTTAATTACCTGCTTGCCGAACTGACTCTTCTTGAGAACGTTCTCATGCCGACACTAAAGTTCAAGCAACGCGAGCAGTTTCATCCGCACGCCTTAGAGCTTCTCGAGCAGTTTAGCCTCAAAGACAAAATGAACCAATTTCCGCGCGAGCTCTCCGGCGGTGAGCAGCAGCGAGTGGCGATTGCGCGGGCGCTGGTCATGAAGTCAAGTTACCTCTTTGCCGATGAGCCAACTGGAAGTCTCGACACTGCGAATGGCGCATTAGTGTTGGAAATCATTCGCGGCGAGAATCGCGCGGGTACGACGGTCGTCATGGTCACCCACGACCCTGGCTTTGCGGCCCAAGCCCAGCGAATCATCGAGCTCTCTGACGGACAAATCGTACGTCGGTCCTGATGTAGATCGCTTCACATCTCTCTCTGTGGCGTATGCGGTAAGTGCAAGCGACACCCCTCCGCTTCGCGTAAAATCATACAAGGGATTAAGGCCCAAGTACGACCGACACATGATGAGTACTGCCATCATCGACCAACGGGATTTTATTTGCCGCGGCTTCTTTACCATCAATCACTATTTTCAAAACGCCGGAGCCGCCGCGTGAGTTATCAACCGTGATGTCGTACAGGGAGCCGCCGTGCAGGTAGCGGATTTTATACTCTTTCCATTCGGGCGGGATGCGCGGCTCCAGAACCAGCTCAGCATCATGTACACGTAAGCCAATGATAAACTCGATCCCGGCGCGATACAGCCAACCGCTTGAACCTGTGTACCAAGTCCAGCCGCCTCTGCCGGTAAAGGGCGCTGCCGAATAAACATCTCCTGCGGCAACATAAGGTTCGACTTTGTAGCGATTGATTGCCTCCGGAGAGTTGCCGTGACTGATGGGATTGAGAGTTGAGAAGAGCTCGTAAGCGCGTTTTCCGTTTCCAAGCATAGCATAGGCGATCACACACCACGCGGCCGCATGCGTGTATTGGCCGCCATTCTCGCGCACGCCCGGTACATATCCCTTGATATATCCTGGGTCGAGTTGAGTGTCATGAAATGGCGGTGTAAATAGTAAGATCAACTTCTCCTCATTGCGGATCAAAAAGGTTTCGATTGCCTGCATGGCAAGCTCAGTACGGGAGCGCAAACCAGCGCCCGAAATGACCGACCATGTTTGCGCCAGTGAATCGATCTGACACTCATCGTTGCCGGCTGATCCAAGCGGTGTGCCGTCGTCGAAATAAGCGCGGCGGTACCAAGATCCGTCCCACGCCTCACTTTCAATTGAGAGCTTAAGTTTCTCGGCGTGTGCAAGCCATTTCACGGTTCGTTCGGAGTCTCCTCGAGACGACGCAAGTGTTGCGAACTGCGTGAGATTCTTATAAAGAAACCATCCCAGCCACACGCTTTCACCCTTTCCTGCGTGGCCAACGCGATTCATTCCGTCATTCCAATCACCGCCGCCCATCAGGGGCAGACCGTGACTACCAGTGCGCAGACTTGCATCGAGGGCGCGCGCGCAGTGTTCAAAAAGCGAAGCGCTGTTGTGAGCGACGGACGGGGTGTAATAGGAATCCTCCTGATCCGATTTCAATTGGGGTCCTTCGATAAACGGGACTTCGACGTCAAGGATCGAGACGTCTTTGGTCACTTGCAAATAGTGCGAGACTGCGTAGGGAAGCCAGAGCAGATCATCCGAAAAATGCGTCCTGACCCCTCGGCCTAGGGGCGGATGCCACCAGTGTTGCACGTCTCCTTCTACAAATTGTCGGCATGAAGCGCGAAGGATGTGAGCCCGAGCAATCTGCGGCTGAGCGACCGTAAGTGCCATCACGTCCTGCAGCTGATCACGAAAGCCAAACGCGCCCCCGGCCTGATAAAACGCAGATCTTGCCCAAAGGCGACACACCATGGTTTGGTAGAGAAGCCAACGATTCAACATCAAGTCCATGGCTTTATCCGGAGTCTCGACCTGAGTCTTCATGAGAATCAGGTTCCAATGTCGAATGGCATTTTCTAACGCCAGCGTGGTGTGGTTTGCGTCCCTGAAACTGGCAATGAGCTCGTGTGCCTCAGCATGGCTCGCAGCTTGGCCAAGAAAAAAAGACAGTGTTATACTTTCTCCTGGAGCGAGCTCAAGAGCTGTCTTCAGTGCGGCGCAAGGATCAAGCCCTGCGCCGGCTCGGCCCGATAAGCCATCCCGTTGGTAGATGCCGGTGGGTCTATTAAGGTCGCCGTTGCGACCGATAAATTCTGTCCGGTCACAGGTCATCTCTACAGTCGTCGCTCCTGGTTGATGACCAAAAGCTGCAAACGACAAACGCGAACCGTATTCAGTGCTCAACGGATTTCGCGCAAAGGCCACGCTGAGTTTTTGATCAATCTCAGTAACAATCGTGTGTGCGGTTTGCGCCCGTGAGAAACCCAAAACCCATTCCACATAGGCGGTGACGGACAGTCGACGAGTGTCGCGTGAGAGGTTCTTCAGAAC
>JAYVXN010000142.1:0-7210 GCA_043785085.1 Bdellovibrionales bacterium
TTCAAATTGGAGCCGAACTACCATTTAGAGCAGTACGAGCTTTACACCTTGTAAGTGGGCGCTTTGCGTCAACCGCTGTTTGGGTTCAGCGATTTTTAAATTCACGACAGCTGAAATCATTGACAATCAGTATTGCGGCGTGGCAGTTTACTGCGTTCTTAGAGCCATATAGTTAGGCCAATGTTCTGGATTCGTTCTACAGGAGAAGACCATGTACGCGATTATTCGCACCGGCGGTAAGCAATATAAAGTTCAAGCTGGCGACACCGTCCGCGTTGAAAAATTAAATAAAAATCTCGGCGAAATTTTTGATCTGTCAGAAGTTTTGATGGTTGGTGGAGATAAGACATTTGTCGGCGCTCCGCTGGTCCAAAATGCGAAAGTGACTGTGATGGTCACTCGTCAGGCGAAAGCACCCAAGATCATAGTTTTCAAAAAGAAACGCCGTCAGGGCTATCGCAAAATGCAAGGTCACCGTCAGCTTTATACAGAGCTGTTTGTACAAAGCATCACCTCACCCGAGGGCCAGAAAACTGAGACCGACGTTAAGGCTCACGTGATCGATCCTGTTAAAACCCAGGCTCGTAAAGACGCTCACGCCGCAAAAATGCAAGAGACTAAAAAGACAAAAGACGATACAGTCGAGGCTTCGGCTCCTAAAAAAGTGACGAAGAAGAAGACCGCTGGAAAGAAAAAAGCGGCTGGGAAAAAAGCCAGCGCTAAGAAGACCGGCGCGAAAAAAGTTGCAAAAAAAGCAGGCAGCAAAAAGAAATAAGACACCGAAATAAGTTACAGTATTAAGACAACACGAGGTTAAGTCATGGCATCGAAAAAAGCCGCAGGTAGTACAAGAAACGGTCGAGATAGTGCTGGTCGCCGCTTGGGTGTAAAAACTTTTGGTGGTGAAAAAGTAAAACCCGGAACGATCCTCGTTCGTCAACGTGGAACAAAGTTTCATTTGGGTCGTAACGTAAAGATGGGCCGTGATTTCACGATCTATTCCTTAATCGAAGGCCAAGTGAAGTTTGAGCGTTTGGATAAATTACGCTCAAAAATCAGCGTTTACCCAATCAGTGCTTAGTACGTCGCTTAGTAATCGCTTAGTAGTCGCTTAGTAGTCGCTTAGACTGTACTTAATAGAGTCCAGTCAAATTACAGCATCATAGATTCATCAAAAAAAGTAATTGCAATCAGTTGCATTTAACAAGGGGGTCGGTCAAAAGCCGGCCTCGATTTTTATTAGGATCCGCATGAAGTTTGTCGATGAGGTTTCAATCACAGTGAGTTCAGGTCGTGGCGGCCAGGGCGCAATCAGTTTTCGCCGCGAAGCCATGACTCCCCGAGGCGGACCCGATGGCGGCGATGGCGGCTCAGGCGGAAACGTTATTTTTCGAGTCAATCCGCAGTTGAATTCCCTACTCGATTACCGCTTTCAGAAAACCTTCAATGCTCCGAATGGACAGCCGGGTGAACGCCGCAATATGAGCGGGTCTGCCGGACCTGATTTGATCCTTGAAGTTCCGCCTGGCACGGTCATCAAAGACTCTGAGGGCCAAGTCATTTTGGATCTGAATCTTCCGGGCGACCACCTGTTTCTTGAGGGCGGCCGTGGTGGAAAGGGCAACTGGTTTTTCCGCACGAGCGTGAATCAGGCGCCTGAGAAAGCTCAACCTGGCGAACCTGGACAGCAAAAAGACATACAAATGGAGCTCAAGCTCATTGCTGATGTCGGGGTGATTGGCTACCCAAATGCGGGTAAGTCGACTTTTATTTCGCGAATTTCGGCCGCCAAACCAAAGATCGCTGATTATCCATTTACGACCCTGACTCCCAATTTGGGCGTGGTGCGAATCGATGATGATCGGACCATTGTTGTAGCGGATATTCCGGGACTTGTTCCTGGAGCGCACAAAGGTGTAGGCCTTGGAACTCAGTTTCTCCGGCACATCGAGCGCACCAATTTGTTTGTTCATTTAATTGACGGCAGCGGCTCGGCGGGGCGTGATCCGTTTCAGGATTTTTTCGATATTATTCATGAACTCGAAGAATATGATAATTCCAAGCTGAGCGAAGAGGGATATCGGCCGCTGATGTCCCGTTTGCAAATTATTGTCCTGAATAAAATCGACACACTCACGGTGGATCAAAGAGAAGATTTTAAGGCACGATTTAAGAAAGCGAAAATCGACATTCGATTGATTTCCGCAGTGACGGGCGAAGGCCTCAAGGACCTTTTGATTGAGGTCGGGAGAATTGTTTTTGATGAAAAAGCAAAACGAATCTGAAGTGAATACTGAATTACGGGTCGCACTTTTCGGCGGAACATTTAATCCGCTTCATGTCGGCCATATCAATGCGATTTTGACCGTTCAGCAGCGGCTGAATTTACACAAGGTCGTGGTGGTTCCAGCGGCCCAGAATCCGCGCAAACAGCCAATTGAGGGGCCAACCAATGAGCAGCGCCTTGAGGTTTTGCGACGTGGATTACGGGAGTACGATTTCATAGAAATCGATGATCAAGAGCTGAAGCGTGGCGGAATGAGCTACACGATTGATACGGTTCGCAACTATGCCAAGACCGTTGCACCAGAGAATCTTTATTTGATTATTGGCCTTGATCAATTTGAAGAATTTGATAAGTGGAAAAATTTCGAAGAAATCGTTTCTCTTTGCAATCTTGCTGTGGTCTCCCGCCCTGGAATGACCGCTCCTTACTCACATGATGAGTTGCCAACTGGTTTACGGGGCATGGTTGCGGCATTTGACCGGGCCTTCGTTGCTTTGACAACGGACCGAAACATTGAATTTTTACGCTTGAAAGATGTCGACGTTTCAGCGAGCGATGTGCGCAAACGCCTGCGTAGTGGTCGTAGCGTCGATCGCTATTTAACAATTCCTGTTGAAGAATATATTCGCGAGCAAAAGCTTTACGGACCACTTGGCCCGCTCATTGGCGATTACACCGACTTCACCAAGTTTTGCGCAAGTGCGCTATTTGAGAAAAAAGCAATTGCCGTACGCGGTTATGATTTGCGCTCTCAAGAAGCACCGAGTGAGTTCACTCTGGTTGCCTCAGGCACAAGCACACGGCACGCCGCCTCGTTAGCGGAGGCCGTTACTCGTGCCGTAAAAGATGAATTCAATGTTTATCCACAAAGTATCGAAGGTCTTTCCGAAGGGCGTTGGGTCTTACTCGATTACGGCTCACTCATTGTACATATTTTTTATGACTTTGTTCGCCAGGAGTATCGCCTCGAAGATCTTTGGAAAGCGGCAAAAGTGATTCCGTTGCTCGATCCAGCCGCATCACCTGCCACTAGCGGCGGCACTAGTCTTAAATGAAATTAGCGTTTCTGTTCGTGGGCGGACAAAAGGAGCCCTGGCTCGAAGAGTTGACCCACGAATACCAAGCTAAAATCGGTCATTTTGTACAAACCGACATCATCCGTCTCAAACCTTCGAAGCAAGCTCGAGCCTCTAGCCTTGCTAAAGTCAGTGACGAAGCTCAAGAAATTCTAAGATACGTTAAAAAAGAGGATATTCTTATCGTCTGCGATGAGCGCGGCGAGGAAGTCGATTCAAAAAAATTTAGCGCCAAACTTGTACAGCTTTTTGAACGAGGTCGCCCGCGCATCGTGGTGATCATTGGCGGCGCCTTTGGCTTAAGCGACGAGATTCGCAATCGCGCCGACTGGAAGTGGTCCCTTTCCAAGTTGGTTTTCAATCATCATATCGCGCAGGCTGTGGCACTTGAGCAAGTCTACCGGGCCTTTGCGATTTGGAAGAATCTTCCTTATCACAACGAGTGACCGAAACCCGGACCCCACAGGCCGGGCCATCGCATTACAGGACAGTCTAACCCAGGCTTCAATTCTGCAAACGAAGCCAAGAGATGTTTGCAAAAGCTCTCTTCAGAATGACTCCTTGGATTAGGACTTGTCCATGCTGTCACGGTATCGCTCCTCCCATTAGATTTTTTTGCAATAGCTGCTGGATCGAATTATTAAACGTCAGAAATCAAAGTCGCCTCTACCGCATCGGCTATCCATTCTCAGTCTATTCGCTTTTTACTTGGACAGAGAAAAACGATCACTTTATCAGACCCCTCATCTATGGTTTGAAAGGCGGAGGCTTTTCGGAGGTGCTTAAGGAGCTCGCTGAAAGCTTCAGTTGGGAGCGTAGCCAGACGCAAATGCCGCAACAGCGCAGCTTTTTTACTCCGCCACCGCGTAAAAAAAACAAACTTGATCATGCGGGCGAGTTCGCCTCTGCTCTGAGCCAAATCTGGGGTGCTCAAGTCAAAGATTTGCGTCGGACACAGTTGCGGCCGACTCAACAGAAGAAGCGAAGCCTTAAGGAGCGAAAAGAACTCAGGTTTTTGCAAGAGAGCGTGAGCTCCGATCAGACTGCGATTTTCGTCGATGATGTGATAACCTCTGGTGCTACTGCGCAAGCCGCCTTTGAGGCCCTTGGTCGACCCCGGGATTATGAGGTTTGGACAGTTGCTTGTCGTCCCAAACTTGCGGGATTACAAGGCCTTTGATATGCTGCGCCGACTTGTAAAAACCCGAGGCTCAATGAATCAGACTCTTTTCGTCCTTTTTTCATTCTTTTTTCTGAGCTCAGCTCTGCGGGCCGATATTGCATTGCCGCCAAAGACGAAAACGTCTAAAGACGCAAAAACAAGTGCACCGGCCTTAAGCGAAGCGCACACTTCTGTTGAAGCCGTTACCCAAAAAAAACTTGAACAGGCCACAAGCTTTTCCGCGCCCACCGATGCTGATAATAAGCACCTCAAAGCCATAGACACAAAATATCAAAAAGCGAAATCTGTGACCATGGACGTCGAAAAAACTATGAAGCTTTCGGTCCTTGGTCGCGAGCAAAAGTCACAAGGAAAAATTCAGATTTCGCGCGGCCGGATGCGCATGGAAACACCAGACGAATCACTTTTGGTCATCAATAAAAAAACGCTGTGGGTGGTGACCTATCCAGATCCGGATTTGAAAAAACACGGTGCTGCGATTCAGGTCTTGACGGGAAATATTGATTCCAAGCAGGCGCGTTCAAAAAGCCTGCTTGGACTCTTAACCCAGGGTGGACTGTTGAAGTTTTTTACTGTTTCAAGTGTTGAAAAAGACAAGGCTAAGGATCAATCGACGTTCTTCTTGCAGCCGAAAAAAGAATTGGTCGAGTTCAAGCGCGCGAAAGTCACGGTTTCTAACGCCGGATTAGAGATTAAAACACTGCGGTTTTGGGATCAGTTAGACAATGAAAGCCGGTTTGATTTTAAAAATATTGAATTTAATAAAGCAGTCGATGCGAAAGTATTTGATTATAAACCGCCGCAAGGCGCAGATATCATGCCCATGTAATCCAGGAGACAAATGGCATCGTTTGACATCGTTTCAGAAATAAATATGCAAGAGCTGGATAATGCAATTAACCAGGCGAAAAAAGAGCTCGCTAGTCGCTATGATTTGCGCGGCGGAAGCTGTGAAATCACGTGGGATAAAGAGAAGAAAACTATTACCCTTCAGGCCAATGACGAAATGAAAATCAATTCGGTGCGCGATATTTTTCAAAGCAAATTACACAAGCGCGGCATCGAAATTTCATCGGTCAAATTTGAAAAACCAGTCCCTGCCGGCGGCATGCTTTTAAAACAAACCGGTGCGATCAAAGAGGGTATTGATAAAGAAGCTGCGAAAAAAATTGTGAAAAGCATAAAAGACTCGAAACTCAAGGTGCAAGCACAGATTATGGATGAGCAAGTGCGGGTGACTGCCAAGAGCATAGATGAGCTTCAGGCGACGATTTCGCTCTGTAAAAATGAAACTTTTGGGATCCCCCTTCAGTATACGAACATGCGTTCTTAAAAACGCAAAGAAGAGAGAGTTTGTGCAGACAGAATTGCAAAAGAAAAAAGTCCACTTCATCAGCCTTGGTTGTCCGAAAAACCTAGTCGACAGCGAAATCATGTTGGGCACAATGATGAAGGACGGTTATGAAGTGACGGATAATTCGGCGGAAGCCGACACCGTCATCGTCAATACTTGCGGATTTATTGAAGACGCCAAGCGCGAATCTATATCTAAAATTCTTGAGATGTCTGAACTCAAAAAATCAGGCCAAGTTAAACAACTTGTCGTCGCCGGATGCCTGACACAGAGATATAAAGATGATTTAGTCGAGGGCCTTCCTGAAGCAGATTTATTTATCGGTTCGGGTGAGTTTCAAAACATTGCGAAGATCCTGAAAAACCATGAGGCGGGAGATAAAAAGAAGACCTTCTTTAATTTACCAACCTATCTTCAGGAAGAAGACACCCCGCGAGTCAACTCACAGCCGGGCTACCGCGCTTATTTGAAAATTTCTGAAGGCTGTTTGAAACGTTGTGCTTTTTGTGCAATTCCAAAAATTCGCGGCAATCTGCAATCTCGAAAGCTTCCGGCGATTGTTTCCGAGGCCAAGCTTTTAGTGGCGGGCGGTGTTCGTGAAATCAACGTGATCTCTCATGACTTTACTGACTTTGGCTGGGATCTTCGCCGAGCCAATCCTGAGGCCATCGAGACGCCAGAACACCTCTTGGCGGCATTGAGCGACATCATCGGCCTCGACTGGATTCGCGTTTTGTATCTTTATCCGGACGGCGCCACCGACGAAATGATTCATTTAATGCGAACTCGCGCCAATATCGTAAAGTATTTTGATATGCCTCTGCAGCACATCAACAATCAAATACTCAAGCGCATGAATCGCAAAATGACCCGTGAAGAAATTGTCGAGCGTCTTGATAAAATTCGCTCTGAACTTCCGGAAGCGGTGATTCGCACCCAGTTTATCGTGGGTTTTCCCGGAGAAACTGAAGAGGAGTTCCAGGAGCTGCTGGAATTTGTCGAAGAACAGCGCTTTGACCGCGTCGGCTGCTTTAAATACTCTCCGGAGGACAATACCGCTGGCGGCAAGATGACTGATCAGATTGATGAAGAGACCAAACAACGCCGTCACGATGCTCTTATGGCTCTGCAAATGCAGATAAGCCGTGAGAAGCACCAGGCCTTTATCGGCAAAACTGTTCGGGTCTTGGTTGAAGGATATAGTGAGGAAACAGATCTTTTGCTGCAGGGCCGAATGTCGCAGCAAGCTCCTGACATTGACGGAGTGGTCCTTATTAACGATGGGCAGGCGAAGGTCGGGGAAATCGTCA
>JAYVXN010000143.1:0-7209 GCA_043785085.1 Bdellovibrionales bacterium
CCCGGCTCCGATGCCGCGGGCGGTTGCCCGTTGCCTGAAAAATGACTTGATCACCCCATAGATTCCTAGTTAGCTCAAAGCTAGTTTGTGAGGTCTCAAATGTCTGTTCGTGTTCGTTTTGCTCCCAGCCCTACTGGTTATCTTCATGTCGGCGGTGCCCGCACGGCACTTTACAATTATCTTTTCGCGCAAAAACACAAGGGCACTTTTGTTTTGCGCATTGAAGACACCGATTTGGAGCGCAGTACAGAAGAAGCGATGCGCATGCAAATCTCAGATCTCGCCTGGCTTGAACTCAATTGGGATGAAGGCCCGGACCCGAAGACATTAAAAGATCAAGGGCCTTATGGTCCGTACCGGCAAAGTCAGCGCTTATCAATTTACCGGGAGCATGCGGAGAAGCTCTTACTCTCGGGCAAAGCCTATTATGACTTTCGTAGCGATGAGGAGCTCGAAGCTCTGCGTGAAGCAGCCGTCAAATCAGGGCGGGTGCACCAAATCGAGCGGCCAGCGAAACTGGTTCCGCTAGAAGAGGCGCGTGCCCGAGTGGCGGCTGGGGAACTAGCGGCCATTCGTTTTATGATCAAAGACCGCAAAGATTATGTGTTCAATGATTTGGTTCGCGGTGAAGTCACTTTGCCCAGTGACATGGTCGGTGATTTTGTAATCATGCGCTCCAACGGCATGCCAGTTTATAATTACTGCTGTGCCATTGACGATGCTTTGATGAAGATCACCCATGTGTTTCGGGCAGAAGAACATCTGAGCAATACGGTTCGCCAACTCATGCTCTATGAGGCCTTTGGCTATGCGCCGCCGCTCTTTGGTCACTTGTCGATTATTCTCGATGAAAACCGGCAAAAACTCAGTAAACGCAAAGGTGCAACCAGCTGCCATGAATTCATGGTCGAGGGTTATCTCCCTGAGGCATTGATTAATTTCGTGGCTCTCTTAGGTTGGAGTTCACCAGAGGGTGAAGAAGTCATGAGTCGCCAGCAGTTGATTGCTTTATTTACGCACGAGCGCCTGAATGCCGCGGCCGCGGTCTTTGACGGCACGAAACTAAATTGGATGAATGCGACTCACCTCAGAGCTTTGCCACACGCGGAACTCTGGCAGCTGTGCACGCCGTTTTTTGACAAGGCCGGATTAAAATTGCCGAGTGACTCCGAGTGGCAGGATCGCGCTCTTGGCGTGTTTAAAACCAATATGTCGACACTCGCTGACGCGGTTGAATTGTTTCGCCCATTGAGTGATGTTTCCTTCAAACTTGAGCCAGAAGCCAGCGAAGTTCTGGCGTGGCCTGAAACGAAAAAAGTATGGACCGCCTGGGAAGAAGTTTTGAAATCTCATTCAAGCAGTTTTCTCAGTGAAGCCGACTTCCAAACCATGCAAGATAAAGTGAAGGATCTCGCGGGCGCTAAAGGTAAGCAGTTGTTTCAGCCGATCCGGGTGGCGGTCATAGGTAAACCACAAGGAGCAGAATTGAAAACGTTGGTGCCCTTGCTGTCAAAACAGTCGCTATTGAATCGCGTACAAACATGTATGAAAAGTGTTTAAGGTGGATGGCGATGTGCCGGATGAAGATTCTGGCGAGTGAGTTTCAGATCGATTAGCCGAATCAGAAATCTGGTTCGGCTAAGGCGGCAAGGACGATGTGCCTTTTTTGCATGATATCGGCTCCGTGGCGGAAACGCGAATGTTGGCTTTCGGCTGATTCATCTAGACCCATAATAACGCCTAAGGTCGAAACCTGCGCCCGCTGCCGATTCACCAAATCGTTGTGGAAATTCACCTCGGAAATCAGGTAAATTCAGGGATTATCTATTTCAGATTCTTTTCAGGAGTTTCCATGAGTCTCCAGGTTTACAACACGCTGACGCATCAGAAAGAACCTTTTACCACACTCACGCCTGGTGAAGTGAAAATGTATGTCTGCGGCCCGACCGTTTATAATTACCTTCATGTCGGAAATTTTCGCGGCCCGGTGTTTTTCAATCTGGTGCGCAACTGGCTAGAAGCAAGCGGGTATAAGGTTAACTTTGTTTACAATTACACGGACGTTGATGACCGGATTATTGAGCGCGCGCAAAAAGACGGCGTTGATTGCTTGCACATTTCTGAAACCTATATTGCGGCCTTTGAAAGTGACTATCGCTCGCTGAATCTCGGAGCACACACGCATAATCCAAAAGTCACTGAGTATATGGAGCCGATCGTCGATATTATTCAAACCTTGATTGACCGCAAAAAAGCCTATGTCGTTGACGGTGAGGTGTTGTACTCGGTGCGAAGCTTTCCATCATATGGAAAACTCTCGCGGCGAAGCATTGATGATCTACAATCGGGTGGCGTGAGTGAGACGGGTGGAAAAAAACAGGACCCCTTGGATTTTTCACTTTGGAAAAAGTGGAAGCCCGGCGAGCCGAAGTGGTCAGCTCCGTGGGGCGAAGGGCGACCTGGCTGGCATATCGAATGCTCGGCGATGATTAAAGCCCTCTTAGGCGATAGCATCGATATTCATGGGGGCGGCACCGATTTGGTTTTTCCGCATCATGAAAACGAACTGGCGCAAAGCGAAGGCGCCACAGAGAAGCCGTTTGTTAAATATTGGATGCACAATAATATGCTCGATTTCGGCGGCAAGAAAATGTCGAAGTCCCTGGGCAATATTAAAATCGCCCGTGAATTTATTCACGAGTACAACGCTGAAATTTTAAAATTTATGCTCCTGCAGGCGCATTACCGCTCGCTCAGCGATTTCTCTGAAAAACAAATTGCCAATGCCATTTCGGGATTGGCCCGCGTTTATTCGGCACTTGCCTTAGCTGAGCGCTCAAGTCAGGTTGAAGCCAGTGGCGGTAAAGTTCATACCACGGTTGCGACGGCTTTAGCAGAGGCCGAAAAGGATGCGGTCGGGGCTTTGAATGATGATTTCAATACGCCTGAATTTTTCGCCGCCATTTATAATTTAATTCGGGCTTTTAATTCGGTGAGCAAACCGGGAATGAAAGTCACACCTGATGTGAAAGCCACCGCCGTCGCGTTTCGTGATTGGGTTTTAGGGAAGGGTCGGCTGATGTCCCTTTTCGAAGAGCCGGCAATGACGTATCTTAGACTGCTTGACGATATGCTGCTGGCGAAGATGGGCTTGCAACGGACCGAAATCGATTCTCTTGTGACCGAGCGAACCCAGGCACGCGCCGCCAAGGACTTCAAAAAAGGCGATGAGTTGCGCGATCAGCTGGTGGCAATTGGAATCGCCCTTCAGGACACACCGGAGGGAACGCAGTGGGAAGTACAGAAATAAATAAAGCAGGAAAGCAAATGCCGCGAAAACCTCGCTCACCGGTCTCTCAATTTAAACTGGTCTCGGAATTTCAGCCCTCCGGTGATCAGCCAAAGGCCATCAACGAAATGGTCGATCATCTTGAAGAGGGAGTGGAACATCAAACCCTGCTCGGCGTGACGGGTTCGGGTAAAACGTTTTCGATGGCCCATGTGATTCAGAAAATGAACGTGCCGGCGTTGATCTTAGCCCCCAATAAAACCTTGGCCGCGCAGCTCTACGGTGAATTTAAAGAACTCTTTCCGAACAACGCGGTCGAGTATTTCGTCAGCTACTATGATTACTATCAGCCCGAAGCCTATGTGCCGACGACGGATACCTTTATCGAAAAAGACTCGGCCATCAATGAGCAAATCGATCGTATGCGCCACTCAGCTACGCGTTCACTCTTTGATCGCCGCGATGTGATTATTGTTTCGAGCGTGTCTTGCATTTACGGTCTAGGTAGCCCTGAGGCCTATGAAGGCATGATGCTGCAAGTGATGGCCAATAAAGAGTTACGCCGTGATACGTTTTTGCGAGAGCTCGTGCGTATTCAATACCGCCGCAATGATGTCGACTTTCAGCGTGGCACGTTTCGGGTGCGCGGTGATGTGGTCGATGTGTTTCCGCCGTATGAAGAAGAACGCGTGATTCGCGTTGAATTTTTCGGTGACTTCGTCGATCGCCTGACCTGGGTGGATCCGCTTCGCGGCGAAGTGCTTCAGGAGCTTGATCAAGTCGCAATCTATCCCGGAAGCCACTATGTGACTCCCGAGGAAAAAAAGAAATCCGCCATTGTATCCATTCAAGATGAATTGCGCGAGCGCCTCGCAGAACTCGGCTCACAAATGAAATTCCTCGAAGCGCAGCGCCTTGAGCAGCGCACCTATTACGATATTGAAATGATGGAAGAGCTCGGATTTTGCCAAGGCATTGAAAACTACTCCCGCCACATGACCGGCCGACCACCAGGGGCCGCACCTCCGACGCTGATAGAGTATTTTCCGGATGAGTTTATTACTTTTATTGACGAGAGCCATGTCACGGTCCCGCAAATCGGGGGTATGTACCGCGGTGACCGCGCTCGCAAAATGACTCTGGTTGAGCACGGCTTTCGCTTGCCGAGCGCCCTCGATAATCGGCCTTTGAATTTTCAGGAATTTGAAGGACTGATGGATAAAGTCGTTTATGTTTCGGCCACCCCTGGGCCGTATGAATTAAAACGAAGTGAAGGTTTAATTGTCGAGCAGATTATTCGGCCCACCGGGCTGCTTGATCCGATCGTTGAAGTGCGGCCGGCACGCCACCAGGTCGATGATCTCTTAAAAGAAATTCGCATTCGCATTAAAAAAAGTGAGCGTGTGTTGATCACGACACTCACCAAGCGCAGTGCCGAGGATTTGACGGAATATTACGAGACCCTCGGAATTAAAGTGAAGTACCTGCACTCGGATATCAAAACCATGGAGCGCACGGAGATTTTGCGCGATTTGCGCCTCGGCGTTTTTGATGTCTTGATCGGCATCAACCTTTTGCGAGAGGGTTTGGATATTCCTGAAGTGAGTTTGGTGGCAATTACCGATGCCGACAAAGAAGGTTTTTTGCGCTCTGAACGATCTTTGATTCAAACCATCGGTCGGGCCGCCCGAAACATGGAAGGTCGCGTGATTTTATACGCTGATAAAATGACCGACAGTATGACCAAGGCGATGAGTGAAACCAATCGCCGCCGCCACTTGCAGGAGGAATACAATACCGCTCATGGCATTACGCCAGCGACGATTAAAAAAGCCATTCGTGAAAGTCTCGGCGACATTTACAGCACCTCCACTCCGGCCGCACCCGTACCGGGAGCCAAGAAATTTGTCGCCGCCCCCGGTGCTGAGTATCTGAAAGATCCCAAAGGCATTGAAAAAGAAATCACCCGCCTGAGAAAAAACATGCGCAAGGCCGCTGAGAATTTGCAGTTTGAAGACGCTGCTCGCCTGCGCGATGATGTTAAACGCCTCGAATTAATTCAGCTGAGCTTACTCTCAGGCTCGATTGACGACGATATGGATAAAGCGATCACAGGTAAAGTGGTCGAAACTCCCAACGGTGATATTGTCGAGGTTAAGGACGAGTAGTGGATGATGTTCTCAGCGCACGCATTCAAGGATTAAAGGATCTGATCCGCGAGTTTCCGCAGACGCCGGGCGTGTACTTGATGAAGAATCACGTCGAGAAAATCATTTACGTCGGCAAAGCCAAGAACTTACGCTCGCGGGTGCGCTCATATTTCACTGATTCAAAAGACCACAGTGCCAAGACCCGCTTTTTGGTTCGGCATATTGAGAAAATCGATTACATGCTCACCAACACCGAGGTCGAAGCGTTCTTGCTTGAAGCCTCGCTGATTAAAAAACATCGACCGCGTTACAATATTCGTCTCAAAGATGACAAGGCCTATCCCTATATCCGCATCAGTTTGACCGATGATTTTCCAAGATTGTACCTGGCCCGCAAAGTGAAAAAAGATGGCGCCGTTTATTTCGGGCCCTACACCAGTGGTCTTGCCGTTCATGGCACCATTCGTTTTCTCAATCGGACCTTTCAAATTCGCGATTGCAAAGATGCTTTCATGCGCGCCCGCACTCGGCCCTGTATGACCTATCAGATCGGGCGTTGTACCGCGCCCTGTACGCAATATGTGACAAAAGAGCAATATCGAACTGACATTGATAGTGCTATTGATTTCTTGCGCGGCAAAGATAAGAAAGTTATCAAGCAGCTAACACTTAGAATGAAAGAGGCCGCCAAAGATGAACGCTTTGAAGCCGCCGCGAAACTGCGCGATGCGGTCGAGGCCGTGCGCAAAGTTTTGGAACGCCAAGCCGTGGTCAATGACACCAGCGAAATCGACCAAGATGTGATCGGCTTTCAAGGCGGGGAGGCCGGCACACTGGTTTACACCTTACATATTCGCCAGGGCCGGGTGATCGGCAATCGCTCACATTTTCTCTCGCTCCTTGATCCGGATGCGCCCGAAGAAGACGTGCGCGAGTGGCTGACTAGTTTTATCAATCAATACTATGATGACAATATTGTTCCGGATGAGCTTTTACTCGCCGTCGATCTTGGTCATGATTTGAATCGACTTTTGGAAGATGTTTTGAAAGAGCGTGGTGGTCATGAGGTGCGTGTGCGCTTTCCGACCGACGAAACCGGGCACAAGCTATTAGAAATGGCCAATCAAAACGCCAAGGCTCATTATCAAAAATATGTCGATAAGTCTGAGAGCAAGCGTCGGGGCCTTGAAGAAATTCAGCGAAAACTCAAGCTTCCGGCTTTGCCGAGACGAATTGAGTGCTTTGATATTTCCAATTTTCAAGGCGCTGAGTCCGTGGCAAGCCAAGTGGTTTTCGATGACGGCACGCCCAGCAAAGACAATTACCGTCGCTATAAGATTAAAACTGTTGAGGGCTCGAACGACTATGCCAGTATGCGCGAAGTTCTGCTGAGGCGCTTTAGTCACAAAGAGTATGAAGAACCACAACTCATTGTGGTCGATGGCGGAAAAGGGCAACTCGGAATCGCCATGGAGGTCTTGAAAGAAATCGGTCGCACCGATATTCCAGTTGTCGGTTTAGCAAAGTCTCGCACCAAGGGTGAGTTTTCGGATCAAGAAGTCAGTATGACCGAAGAAAGATTTTATCTTCCGGGTCGGGCTAATCCCGTGACCTTTCAGCCTGGCTCAGAGGCCTTTCAAATTCTCGTCGGAATTCGCGATGAAGCACACCGCTTCGCCATCAACTATCACCGCAAGCTTCGCGAAGCTTCAAGCCTTGAGAGCGAATTGGATTTTGTCATTGGCCTTGGTGAAAAACGCAAGCGGGCGC
>JAYVXN010000144.1:0-2147 GCA_043785085.1 Bdellovibrionales bacterium
AGGCTCTGTTGACCGTTTGCATTCAACAGAGCCTTAGAATAATCAATTTCACAAAGGAAATAATGATGTCTTGCAGGACTTTGCGAGAAGGTTTTTAAACCTTTTCAATTAAACGGAGGCGAGTGGTGCGATCATGGCGTTTACTGATCCGACGATCGCGAATATGTTCCACCCGCCGCAGAAGGTGGCGCCGAGCCTCATTGAGCGTGGCATGAAGATTATCGCCTTGGGCTGAGACTGAGAGCCATCGGCCAAAGACCTTAGCGCGCAAATCAGCGCTGAAAATTTTCAGAGCTTGGCGCCGGACGGAAACTGCAACCCAAGAATTCTGCGGCAAAAATTCTTCAATTTCAGCGACTTTGCGTTCAATGTGGTCTTTGAGCGCATCCTTTTGCATAGTCTATGTGCCCATCACACTTGTTTAAAATGGCGCCGTTGCCAGCGCCACAAGCTGCGTTAGGGAGCGACGTTAATGGTTCCGACCATCCCTAAGGACTCATGCGGAATGCAAAAGTATTTATAAAGACCGGCAGGAATTAAGATCTCTGTGCGCAACGACCGCACGTCGGTAAACAACGTGGCCTATAGCAACTAAAGTTATTTACGACGGCCTTTGGCCACCGCAGGCGCCGTCAGTGGGTCATCAGGCCAGGAATGTTTCGGATAGCGGGCGCGTAATTCTTTGCGCACTTCTTTGTAACCGTTTTGCCAGAAGCTGTGCAAATCGCTGGTGACCTGTACGGGGCGAAAATTAGGTCCGAGCAAATGCAAGACGAGCTGCACTCGGCCGGCAGCGAGACTGGGTGAGCTGGGCCAGCCGAAGATTTCTTGGATGCGCACTTCAAGATAGGGGGCCCGTGCTTTCGGGTATTGAATGCTGAGGCGGCTGCCGCTCGGAACGGTCAGATGTGATGGAGCTTCTCGCTGCAGCAAAGTTTTTTGTTTCTCGTTTAAGAGCAGCGGCAAGTAATCGAGAAGAGTTTTCGCACGCACCTCGCTGAGTCGAGTTTCGCCCCAGGTGAGTTGACTGAGCAGTTCGGTGATTTTTTCTTGGGTCATTTCTGGCCACGACTCTTGGGGCATTTGCTCACGTAAAAATTCGAGCCTATCGAGCCAGCCTTGCGCCTCCGGTTGGGCCGCTAATATTTGCGGCCAGCGCTCAAGAGCTAAAGCCAAAAGCTGCGGATGCGCCGCTCCTGGATCCGGACGGCTTTCTTTCGGGCTTTCAAGGGGCACATCGGCGTACGCGCGCGCTGTCTGTTGCAGCACTCGCTCACCTGCGGTGTCAGTGAGCAACTGGGTTTGCCGTGAGATCTGTGCAGGAAAATATTCCTCAAGCCATTCTGCCTTTATCTCACTGGCTTGCGTGACCACAAGTTTGCTTTGGTGGTGGTATTCTTGCTCAAAAGCTTCAATGACGACAAACAGATCGGCCGTTTCCAGACTTGAGCGGGGTGATAACTCGAGACCTTTACCGCCCATGATGCGCGCCTGAAGTGACTTGCTTTGTCGGCGCCGAGCCACTCGGTCCGGGAAGGTCAAAAGCAGTAGGCGCTTCAATTGTTCGTCCTGTGGAGGCCCTTTGGTCGAAGCCGTTTTAGGCTGCGAAAAGATTCGCCGGGTCAGCGGCAAGAGATGTTCGATCACGCGCTGAATATTTCGTATCGTGAATGTATCCAAGCCTTCTCGTCCCATCTTTTGCCAGTCTTGCAGAATCATCAAACGCAAGAGTGGATCAGATTCTGTATTAGATAGTGAGCGAAACAATTCGGGTTTAGTCAGCACGTCTCTCTCAGACAAAAGTGCGGCCAATGCCACGGCTTCGTTGAGCAGGTTCATCTGTGCCCCTTGCGAGACTAAATGCGCCAGGCGTGGCGCCAGCGGTAGGCGGGTGAGTTTCTCACCGTTTTCACTTAAGGTTCCATTCTTATTTAAAGCCCCGAGAAACTGTAAGAGGCGAAAGGCCTGATCAAGCGCAGATTCTTTTGGTTTTTCATACCACGTAAACTGCTGCGGATTTGAAATGCCCATTGAAGCGAGAAGGAGGACGGCTTCACTGAGATCCATGCGAAAAATCTCAGCAACGGCAAAGGCCGGCATCGTGGCTTCATCCATTTTATTCCAAAGCCGGTAGCAAAGTCCGGGTC
>JAYVXN010000145.1:0-2143 GCA_043785085.1 Bdellovibrionales bacterium
TTTGACGAACTAGAGCATATCCGCGGACGATCCCGCAATACGATCATGGCTTATCGCCGTGACCTTGAACTCTATGTCGAATACCAAGGTGAATACCGAGAAAAATCCCGCGACATTCCTGGCTTCTTTATTTTTATGAAAAAACGAGATCTTTCACCGCGCTCGCAAGCTCGGGTGATTTCTAGTCTCAGAACTTATTTTAAATTTATGGAAAGCCGCGGTCTCAAAGCCCATGAGCTGCGTGAGTTACGACCGCCAAAAGTCAAAGTTGGTTTGCCGAAGACGTTGTCTCCGGATGAATTTGCAAAACTCTATGCGGCAAGTGAAGTGCCCGACCCCCTACGCACGGCTCGTAATCATATGACACTGCTTTTACTCTATGGGCTCGGTTGCCGCGTGAGTGAATTGATCGGCCTGAATCTGCAGGACTATCATGAAGCCGAAGCCTGGTTGAGCATTGTCGGTAAAGGCAACAAAGAGCGTGCCGTACCTTTGACAGAGCATCTCAATAAAGAGCTTAAAATTTACTTGGAAAAAGTGCGCGGCGAGATCGTGAAAGAAAAAACTCACGCGGTTTTGATCAATGATCGCGGCCATCGGCCCTCGCGGGTCGATATTTGGCGTTGGCTGGCGGCTTGGTCGGCGCGCGCCGGATTTTCAGAACCGGTCAGTCCGCATCGCTTTCGCCACGGTTGTGCCACCGCCTTGCTTGAAGCCGGAGCTGATTTACGCTCGATTCAAGTCTTGCTCGGTCATGCGAGCATTCAGACCACGCAAATTTACACCAATGTCACGACGCGCACGTTGACGCAAGCGATTGAGGAACATCATCCTTTGTCGAAAATCACTGGCGATAATTAAGTTCGAATGCCGGAACCTCGGGGCTTCTGAAGTACCCTTGCCGTTGTTGAGTGGCATCCGCCATTTTGCAAATCTCTGCTTTTCATGCGGGTTCGTTCTCTGATGCGCCAAGGATTTGAATTAGTACCCATCGAAGTAGAGGTCAGTCTCACCTCGGGTCTCCCGCATATTCACTTTCTCGGACTTCCAGACGCGGCGATTCGCGAAAGTGAAATGCGTATCAAGTCGGCGATTCGTAAACAGGGTTATCGACTTCCACCGACGAAGCAGATTCTCGTTAATCTTCATCCGACCCATTTAAGAAAGAGCAGTCGCGGCCTTGATCTGGCTGTTGCCGCAGCCATTCTTTGGGAAACAGAGCAAGTTCCGACTTTAAAGGACCTGCCGATTGTTTATGGTGAGCTGAGTTTGCACGGTGATGTGACGATGCCAGATGATCTGGATGATCTGGATGAAGTGGTCATTGATACACTTTTACTGAGTGGTCCAGCGCAGCAGTCAATGCCTTTTGCCCGTCTTGAGATTCGTGACTTAAAGGGCTTAAAGCAGCCGCAAAGGTTTGAGAAGTCTGAGTTGCTTGAAGGCTGGCAACGTCCCAAGCTTCTGGATTTGAAATTATCCGGGAAGGGTGCACGCTGGGCTGAAGTAATTGCCGCTGGCGAGCATGCCACACTCTTAGCCGGCCCACATGGAACTGGCAAAACCACGATGGCCGAGGTGGTTCACGCTTTGCTTGCTGATCCGTCTGCGACGGATTTTCGCCAAAGCCGAATGATCAGTAAATCTTTTGGCCGCGATCTCAATTGGCGTCCGCTGATTCAGCCGCATCATTCAATTCCGCCGCTCTCCATGATCGGCGGCGGGAGCTCTCCTCGGCCTGGTGAAATCACCCGCGCTCACGGCGGTGTGCTGATCATGAATGAGTTTCTTGAATTCGCTCCGAAAATCCAAGAAGCGCTTCGAGAGCCGATTGAAGAAGGTAAGATTCGCATTGCGAGGAGTGGTAAGGCCAAAGAATTTCCAGCAGATGTTTTATTGATTGCCACTAGCAATCTTTGTCCATGCGGCTCATGGTCGATTTCAGCTGAACGCTGCCGCTGTTCGATGTGGCGCAGGCGATTTTATCTTTCGCGTTTAGTCGGGCCATTTCTGGATCGGTTTCAATTGCTGTTTTTCACTGAAGCAGGGGAGTTACAAAATCCAAATGTGCCGTTGCCATTTATTTTGGAGAGAGTTGAGAAGGCTGTGTTCTTTCGTCGCGAAGTTCGACGGCAGGCAGTCA
>JAYVXN010000146.1:0-21270 GCA_043785085.1 Bdellovibrionales bacterium
CACAATTGACATACTCGGCCGAAGGCCCCCAATCGGGAGCTCGCACCAGCGCAACAGATGAATTATGTTTCGAAGATTCATTGATTTCAGCAAACATGACAGGCCTCCAATAGTCCATTTAAGCGCAGGCAAGTCCGATGACACCTCACGAAGTTGTGGTGCCAGTGTGTTCGTTTCACGAAATCCTCTGAGGGCGCCAAAGTCAAAGTTTGCAAATTGCCGCCTGCCTAAAATACACGCAAGAATGAAGCAAAAGAGGAGGGTTTATGATTCCGCTCAAAGTTCATAACGTGATCGATTATGTGGTTGGTGTCGTTTTGTTGGTATGTCCGTACCTATTTGGCTTTTCAGGCGTGGCGGCGGCAAAGGATTTATTTCTTTTCGCGGGTGCGACACTCATCGTTTATAGTTTACTGACCAATTACTACTATGCGGTCGCTCGAGTGATCCCACTCGGAGTGCATATGGTCCTTGATTGCCTCGTTGGTGTACTCGCGATTTTGGGGCCAAGTATCTTTGGGTATCGCGACATGATCACTGGCGGTCAGTATGCCATTCACTGGATCATGGGTGTTGCCGCACTCGGACTCGTGGCCTTAACCAGCACACGAACGGAGGCAGCCAAAACTCCTGAAGAAAGGCGAGAAATCGCCCACGAACTCACAACCGGAACACCAACCCAGACTTTCACTCATTAAGAGTGAGGAGTCGAGCGCATCACGGCCGTACTCAGAAAGTGAAGACTTGCGCGTGCTGTGGCATAGCCGCTATCCCTGGATTCCGTTGTGATTGAATGATACAAAAGGTTAGCACTACTGAGCCGCAGGCATTGCGGCTCAGAATTTGAGCAGCGTCTCAAAGACGAAATAACAGCCGCTGCAAACCGAAAAAATGGCAAGCAGCCAGCTGCCACCCATAATATTGTACATGAGAAAGTGGATCCGTTCTTCTTCCTTCAACTTGAAGACGCGCTCTTTCCAAAGCAAAAAAACTAAAACTCCAACTGTGAGAAGACACACTCCCAGTACTAACCTGAGCGCGGCTAATTCATTCATGTCTTAGGCTCCTAAGAATAAATTGTAACTTGAGCATATCATAGCGGAAGCTGTGGCTAAACCTGTACGAAGTCGAGTCGCGATAAGGCTGAGCCAAAGTGAGCTTCGTAACGGACAGATTATGTCACCAAAGGCCGAAAAAATGCCATTGATCCTCTGCCCAAGCAAATCTCGAAGACCCTTCATAAAGTACATATAAGCCATTGGATTACTTAGCTAAATCTAATTTTCCAAAGCCGCAAATCAAGGCGGCGCAAAGAATGCAAAGAGTGCTAGGACCTGAGTCGAACGTTGACCCGTCTCAGGCCAGGAGTTCATTATGAAAGTTCAGCTTCAAGCCAGTCTTTGTTTTTTCGTACTTTTCTGCATTCTGTTTGTTATGCTCAACACTTAGGACCTGTGACGAAATAACTTAGACATTTTCGCGCAGCGGATTTTGAGTCAGACCGGGGTGCTTAGCCAGCGGCTAATTCGAGGGCGACGCAACGAAGGGCTGGCTCAAAAGACCAAGTGAAAATGTCTAAGTTATTCCGTCACAGGTCCTTAGTGGGCTTTGCCCAGATATTCCGAGAGCACGCGGCCAGCGCGCATTTGCACGACGGACCAATTGCGATCCGGAAATGAAATTTTATCATGCTCCGAAATCGGCGTGCGCAAGAGAATTTCTTCATCTGCTTCCAGAGGTAAGACTCCTTGATTCGCCAGAAGTTTCACTTCAAATTGAATGCGCAGGTGAGCCAGTTGTGTGCTGGTTTCGGCAGCCTTTAAGGCATTACCGAGCAGATTGAAAATTTCCTTTGAATCCACTTCACCCTCGCGGGTCATATCTCCAATCAGGCGCACGAAATGCAAACCAGCTTCAAGACGCGCATAATCCGTACGAATTTCATCAAAGCCTTCGATGAGTGAGGCCTCTTTGAGAATATGCAATTGGTCGAGTTGCTCACCTTTTTTCTCCTGATACAAAACATCCACGTAATGGGTGGGCTCAAGAACTCCGCCGCCAAAACGCCTTTTGCTTTTCAAAGCGGCACGCGCAAATAGATTGAGCCGAGCACCCCGCGGACTGAGACACTGAAGAATTAAATCGGCTTCGCCGTATTTAGTTTTCTTTAAAATAAAGACTTTATCTTTCATCAGCATCGCATTGCCTTTTATACAGCCGCGTGCATTGCCTCGGGCCGTTTGTGGCGCACGTAAAAATAAGCCCCAAAGACTCCCCAGAGTAATTGCGTGGCTTGCATCGCCGTGACCGCGGTTGGGCCAAGCTGCGTTTCTCGGCCCATATAGATATTAAACAAAACCAAAAATGCGGCCTGGCCAAAACCAATTCCGGCGGGCGAGATTGGAATAGCCAATATCACAATTCCAATCGGAACTAGAAAGAAATAACTGACAATGGGCAAATCTTTAAATCCTAAACACTGTCCGACAATATAAATGAAAATCACCATGAAAATCTGTGAGACGACACTCAGCGCGAAGGCTGAGATCAGATTACGCAAGTTGTTTCGGTAGGAGTGAACACAGTCATAAATACTGCGCAAAAAGTGCCCACCCGGAATCGCCAAAAAAAATTTCTCCAATGGCGCGGTTCTCTTCAAACGACGTGATAAGGCCACGGCAAAAAACACGGTAAAGCCAATAAAAAGCAATGATACGGCCAGACCCAGCATTTGTAGCTCTCGTTTTTCCATCACCGCCGGAATATTCAGAAGCATGGCCACGACGGCCATTCCGACCATAGCAAAAAAGCCGATCATCCGATCCATAAAAATACTCATCGCCGCATGGAGCTTCTTGTGCGGAAAATCTTGGACCAGGTAATAGCCTTTAATGACGTCTCCGCCCACTCCACCGGGCATGGCAAAGTTAAAAAATTGCCCAATCAGCGTGAGCACCATGGTGCGGCCACTGGTCGCAGAAAAGCCTTGAGCCCGCAAAAGCCAGAGCCAGCGCACATTGTTGATAAACATCTGCAAAAATGAAATCGCGAGCAGAAGCGTTAAAACCATTGGAGAGAGGAGGGCTTCAAATGATTGAAGTTTCAACCCGCCCTTTTTATAAATCCAGAAAATAAGAGTTACAGCCAAAACGACTTTGAGAACGTTGATTAAAATCGATCTAAATTTTTTGCTCATAACCACTCACTTTGAGAGCTGCGCCATGAGAGAAAGCTTGCGTCATGGCGTGTATTTTTCTAGAATGTATTCCTAGTTTTAGCTTTTAAGTCTTAGGCTTGCCAAGGATAGATGCATGAATATTGCCATTGTTGGTACTGGATATGTGGGTTTAGTTGCGGGAGTTTGCTTCGCCGACGCGGGCCACCGTGTCATTTGCGTCGATAATAACCAGAATAAAGTTGAAAAACTTTGTCGCGGAATAATTCCGATTTACGAACCTGGCCTTGAAGACCTCTTACGCCAGTCGCGCAGTCGCATTGAATTTACCACTGATTTGAGTGCGACAGTCCAAGCGACTCAAGTGATTTTCATTGCCGTAGGAACACCAGAAAAAACTGATGGCAGCGCTGACTTAGGCCCAACAATGAAAGTTGTCAGTGATATTTGCAAGAACGCCAATGGCGGAAAATTTATTGTTTTGAAAAGTACGGTTCCCGTGGGCACGGCAATGAAACTTCGCGAGTTTTGTAAAACCGCTTCGACCCATGAGATTGAAATCGTCTCAAATCCTGAATTCTTACGTGAAGGTTCGGCGATTGAAGATTTCTTACACCCAGATCGTGTCGTCATCGGCTGTGCCTCATCCCAGGCAAAATCTTTGATGAGTGAAATTTATGATCCATTCATGAAAAACGGGCATCCGCTTTTGTTCATGAACAATACCTCTGCCGAAATGACGAAGTACGCAGCCAATGCGTTTTTATCGGTAAAAATCAGTTTCATTAACGAGCTGGCACTTTTGGCTGACAAACTTGGCGCCGATATACAAGAAGTTCGACGCGGATTTACTTCTGACCGACGCATCAATCCAGCGTTCTTTTATCCGGGTGTGGGTTTCGGCGGAAGTTGCTTTCCGAAAGACGTAAAAGCCCTTGTCCACACGGGCCGTGAGGCCGGTGTCAGCATGCAGGTCGTGCAAGCGGCTGACGAAGTCAACGACCGACAAAAACTAATATTGTATGATCGCATGTTGGAGCATTTCGGTAGCCTGAAAGGCCGCACGATTGCGATTTGGGGTCTTGCCTTTAAACCGCGTACAGACGACGTGCGTGAAGCACCGGCACTTTATCTCATTGAAAAACTCGTGCAAGCGGGAGCCAAGGTGCGGGCCTATGATCCTGTTGCAATGCAGACCGCGAAAGAAGCGGTAGCCGTGGAATTTGCGGCCACGGCGACAGCTATGGAGGCTGTTCAAGGCGCAGATGCGCTTGCCATCGTCACTGAATGGAATGAGTTTCTTAATCCGGATTTAGATAAAATTAAAGCGGCACTCAAGCAGCCTGTGATCTTTGACGGGCGTAATGTTCTTGATCCGCAAAAAATGCGACAATCCGGCTTTCATTACTTTTGTATCGGACGCCAAGCAATAAGACAGGATTTATGAAGAAACACGCCCTTGTTGCCGGTGGTGCAGGATTCATTGGCAGCCATTTATGTGAGCTCCTTCTTGAACAGAATCGTGACGTCACGGTCGTTGACAATCTTGTCACTGGTCGACGCAAAAACATTGAACACCTTTTTGCGCGCGGACTGAAATTCATAGAATGCGATATCAATTTACCTTTGAATTATGATACTTATCTGGGCGCCAATTTCGGTGAAAGTTTCGCTGGCCAGGTTCATGAAATTTATAATCTTGCATCGCCTGCGTCGCCCGTTGATTTTACGCGTATTCCGGTTTTTATCATGGACACGGCATCAAAAGGGCACCGCAATCTTTTGGAACTTGCCCGTTCACACAAGGCGCGAATTCTTTTTGCCAGTACGAGTGAGGTCTATGGGGACGCTCTCGTTCATCCACAGCCTGAATCCTATTGTGGCAATGTCAATCCGGTCGGCCCCAGAGGCTGCTACGATGAAGCCAAGCGCTTTGGCGAAGCATTAAGTATTGCTTATTGGCGGCAGTTCAAATTGGATATTCGCATCGCGCGAATTTTCAATACTTACGGCCCACGTATGCGTCCGGATGATGGCCGGATAATTCCGAATTTCTTTAGCCAAGCCCTCGCTGCAAAACCACTAACCGTGTACGGCGAAGGCAAACAAACTCGAAGTTTCTGCTTCGTCACTGATTTGGTCGCCGGTTTATTTGCGCTCATGCAAAGTGACGAAATCGCACCGGTCAATATCGGCAATCCGATTGAAATGACTGTCGTTGAGATCGCCAATCGAATCAATGTTTTGACCGGAAACAAAGCGCCACATTCATTTTTGGATTTGCCAACAGATGATCCTAAACAACGTTGTCCTGATATCACACGAGCCCAACGAATTCTTCAATGGCGACCTTTTGTTGAATTGGAAGGTGGCCTTGCGGCGACTTTTGAGTACTTCAAAAAAGAACTCAGCTAACCCTGCTGCTGTCGCACTTGCTCATATGCTAGCTTGATTTCCTCAGGCTGAATCTTGGCCAAGACTTCGGCCGCAATCACCACCAGGCCGCGGATGGTTTCGCTTGAAATTCCGCGTTCCGAAAAAAAACCTAATAAGCGCGGACTTTCCCAGCGGCAGAGGCTCGTCGTTTCTAAAGCTGCGTCTTCTCCTGGTGCCGTCAATGGCAGTGACGTTATTTTTGCTAGAGCATCGATAAAGGCCAGGCCATCGATATCAGAAAATGAGAATACCAGACGATCCTGCAAGCACAAAACCGTGTTTGGTAAAACCGCCTTGGCTTCAGCCGGAAGCAGCGACTTGGTTCTCAGGATTGCGTTTTGCCACTCCAAATATTTTTCTGAGGCGACTGTCGGCAGAGATATCTCATCCTGCGGCCAATTGAGTTTAGGTGCCAGCGCTGGAGTGAATTTTCCGCGCTCTCCCGCGAGCATGACGGCGCGATCGCGCGTGAGAGATAAAATACGAATTTCGTATGTGGTGGGCTTTGGCAAAGAAAAATAGCGATGATAAGAATGCGACAGCATTAGACGAAAGATGCGCTTGTCTTTGATTTCGAGATCGAACTCCGGAAACTGAAATATTTCGCCCGTAATCGGATCATCAAACGCTGAAATGAAAAACAAGAGTTCTTTTTGAATTGGATCAAGCCATGTCTTTGGCTGGCGCATTTCTTCGAAACCTAGCGCCTTGACAGCAAAGCCTTCTTTGCTTAGAGCAATGGCGATGGGTTCAAAGCCGGGGCTTGCGTGTTTGAAATAGGCAATGGTCTTACGATGCGGAAAAATCTGGGAGAGTGACTGACAGATCTCGTGCAAGGCATGTTGGTAACCGAGATAAACCTGCACGTTCGTCGTGTCATCAATGCCACCAAAAGGCAAAAGCGCTTGGCGATAGCTTTCGTTCAGACGCTCCCAGCTTTCGACAACCTGCAGGTCGATTTTCATATTCCGGCTTTGTGACGCTCTTGCTCATCCACCACGGAAACAACGCCGCCCTTTAAATTCGGGCGATAAGCGAGGTGACGAATATCATAAATAAAATTATTACCGTTACCACCCGGAGTTTGCCACTCTGGACCCATGCGAATCGCATCAACCGGGCAAGCCTCTTCGCAAAATCCACAAAATACACAGCGCAAAACATCGATTTCATAGTGAATCGGATATTTTTCAACCGTCGGATCTTCACTTTCAGCTGCAACAATGCGAATGCAGTCGGCCGGACAATTGGTCGCACACAACATACAAGCCGTACAGCGAATCGAGCCGTCTTTTTTAACGGTCAATACGTGATTGCCCTTAAACCGATTCGAATACTCATATTTCTCTTCGGGATAGTTAACCGTCGGCATCTGATCTTTGTTGAACAGGTTTTTGATCATTTTAAAAAATGTGAAGATCATGCCGGAGATGATACCGGGAAGGTACCACGACGCCATTGGCTTCGGACGTGCGACTAAACTCATAAAGTACCTCGTTGCAGAGTGAATTCGTTAAACACCCGGCCACCAATCGCCTCAGGGCGAGTACTGGGATCAATCTCACGGCCGGCAAAAAGATCAGCGACTTCGGTCAGTGTCAGAGCATTGGCAACAATCGTCGGACCACGTTTCACCGTCTGGCGAACGCCTGCGAAATTCACATAGGTTCCTGACTTTTCCACATAAGACTTCAATGGTATTTGCGTGACTTGAGTTTTGAGCGCATCCAGATCATCGCTTCGACCCGCCGTCAACCAAATCACCTGTGCGGCTTGGGCAAACTCTGTGGCTTTGCTTTTCATATCTGGAAACATCACTTGGTTTTCTGGACCGGCGACAACCACCGTTTGAATCGCGCCACTCTTTAGGCCAGCACTTAATTCAGTCCACGGAGCGGTGAGGCCGTGCTTGTTGAGAACTTCAAGAAGTCCTTTGGTATTGGGATTGCGGTCGCCTCGTAAAAGCAGACCGTCAAAAGCATCAAATGAATCAGGATTATTGACCCAATGATATATTTGGGTGCAACCAAGATCATTCTTAAAGTAACTCACCAACGCTTCATATTCTTCCACACTGTATTGGCCAGTCAAAACCAGGGCGACACTCTTGGCGTCGCCTTGTGCTTGTGCTTTGAGCGCTTGCCCCGTTTTTTTCGCCGCTTCGATTGGCAAAAGAAATTCGGAGTGCGCGCCTTTTTGCATACGGGCATCAAGGAGGCGTGCGGGCTTGTTAATGAATTTGTAGACGTTGCGACCGACATCACACATCCAAAAGCCGTTGACCTGTTCATTCTTGACCGGCTTCACACGGAAGAGGCCTTCCTTATTATAATAGACTTTGACGTTGCATCCGGTGGAACAGCCAGTGCAAATCGTTTCATGATCTTTTAGAAGCCAAACCCGCTGGCGGAAACGAAAGTCTTTCGAGGTCAATGCACCCACCGGGCAAATATCCACAGTGTTCACCGCGTAGTTATTCTCGAGAGGTTTGTTCTCGAAAGTGCCGATTTCAGCACGATCGCCACGATTGAAAATTCCCAATTCTCCAGTTTTTGTCACTTCATCGGTGAAGCGCACACAGCGTGAGCACAAAATGCAGCGCTCAGTATCAAGGACGATTTTGCTGCCGAGATCGACGACCTTGTGCTTTTTTTGTTTCGGCTCAGCCATTTCCGGATCATATTTGCCGTATTGCATGTACTGATCTTGCAAGCCGCACTCACCGGCTTGGTCACAAATCGGGCAATCAAGGGGATGATTGATCAAATGAAAATCAAGACCCCATTTGACGGCGTCTTTGACCTTTTCGCTGGTGTTATTGATCTTCATGCCCTCTGCAACGACGGTGTTACAGGCAATCTGTAAACGCGGATTGCCTTCAATTTCACACATACACAGCCGGCAAACGCCAGCAACGCTCAGGCCCGGATGCCAGCAATAATGAGCAATGGCATCTTTGTTCTGTTGAAAGGCCTCGATGATCGTCGTGCCCGGTTTTACTTCAACCTCTTTGCCATTAATGGTGCATTTGAGCATAGATCTGTCCTTTAACCTTCGACTTGCGTTCACGTACGAAAAACTCAAACTCATCGCGAAATTTGGAGACAAAGCTCAAAACCGGCAAAGCCGCCGCATCAGAAAGTGCACAAATCGTGCGGCCTTTCATATTGTCAGCGACCTTTACGAGTAAATCGATGTCCGACAAGCTCGCGTGGCCTTCGATCACACTGTGCACGATTTTATTGAGCCAGCCCGTGCCTTCACGGCAAGGAGTGCATTGGCCACAGGATTCATGATGGTAAAAATGCGTGAGTGTCGAGAGCAAATCGACCATGCAGTTGGAATCATCGATAATAATGACGGCACCTGAGCCAAGCATCGTGCCCATTGCGGCGAGACATTCATAATCCATGGTGGCTTTGGCGCATTCTTCAGCGGTTATCACTGGAGCGCTTGAGCCCCCAGGGATGCACGCTTTGAGTTTGCGGCCAGGTTTCAAACCGCCGCACTCGTTATTGATCAAATCCATCAAAGGATAGCCAAGCGGAACTTCATAGGTGCCGGGCTTATTCACATTGCCGCTGACTGAAAATAATTTCGTACCAGCTGACTTCTCAGTGCCAATTTTCTTATAAGCTGCGGCTCCGTCGCGCAAAATGTATTTCACGGCCGCCAAGGTTTCGACGTTATTCACCACAGTGGGTTTGCGCAGGTAACCCTGAACCGCCGGAAAGGGCGGCTTTAGTTTCGGCTGCCCTTTTTTACCTTCAAGAGACGAGATCATGCCGGTTTCTTCACCACAGATATAAGCGCCAGCACCGGAGTAAATATCCATATCATGATCAAAGCCGCTGCCGAGGATGTTTTTACCGAGAAATCCAGCTTCATAAGCTTCGCGAATCGCTTGGGCGACGATGCGTTTGCTGTCGTCATATTCGCCGCGAATGTAAATATAGGATTTATGCGATTTAATGGCGAACGCGGAAATGATCATGCCTTCAATCAATTGATGCGGGGCTCGTTCCATCATCAGACGATCTTTAAAGGTGCCGGGCTCACCTTCGTCCGCATTGCAGAGCAAATAGCGGGGCTCGCCATTATTCGGGAGAAAACTCCACTTCATGCCTGTCGGAAAACCCGCGCCACCGCGACCGCGCAAGCCTGAGGCCTTCACTTCATCGATGATTTTAGCAGGCTCCATCTTCAGGGCTTTAGCGAGCATCTCATAGCCGCCGAGTTTCTTGTAACCCTCGAGAGCGCGAAATTCTTTTTTATCATAGTGTTCAGTGAGCAGTTTAATTTCGGCCATAATTATTTCATCTCTCGGCTTAATTCATGGAGTTGCTTCATTGCACTTTCGACAGTCAGGTTTTCATAATACTTGTCATTTATTTGCATCATCGGCGCCGTGCCACACGAGCCCAGGCATTCAACTTTATTAAAAGTGAAGCGGCCATCCGGAGAAATTTCTCCAGTTGATTTGCAGCCGAATTCTTTCACCAACGTGTCAGTCAATTCACGGCCACCGGCCATGGCGCAAGAAATATTGCAGCAGACCTGGACATGATATTTGCCCACTGGCTTTCGATTAAACATTGTGTAAAACGTCAGCACTTCTTCAATCAATGCAGAGTGAAGGCCCATCAATTCACTTAAATGCGCCACACTCTCTGGACTCACCCAGCCATTTTCCTTTTGCACTTGATAAAGAGCTGGAATAATCGCCGATTCTTTGGTCTCATAGCGCGTGAGTTCTTTTTTAACGAACTCTGTACCTTCATTCGATAGTTTGAACATTTTGCTTCCCTTTACTTATCGATCTAGCTCACCGGCAATCAGATTCATACTTCCTAAAATCGCAATCACGTCGGCCATCAAACCACCGGTGATACTCTCTGCGAATGATCCATAGATCGCAAAGCACGGCGGTCGCACACGGAGACGATAGGGGCGACCCGAGCCATCACTGACAAGATAAAAGCCGAGCTCGCCATTGGCCGCTTCGGTGGCACAGTAAATTTCATCAACTGGCGGACGAAGTCCTTTGATCACCAACATAAAGTGGTTCATCAAACCTTCGATATTACCGTAAACGTCTTTCTTCTCCGGAAGAACGATGCCTTTATCACGAATCGTGTAGTCACCTTCCGGAACGTCTTTGCAAAGCTGGCGAATAATCTTCAAGGATTCGCGCATTTCCGCAACACGAACCAGGTAGCGATCATAAACGTCACCGGTCGTGCCAATCGGGATATCGAAATCCATCTGATCATAGAGGTAATACGGATCGGCTTTGCGCAGATCCAAATTCATGCCGGCTGCCCGCAAACATGGGCCGGTGTAGCCATATTGAATGGCGTTTTCAAGATCAATGCCGCCCACACCTTGCGTGCGCTTGATCCAAATTTTATTATTAGTCAAAAGACCATCGATCTCATCGACGCCTTTTGCAATCTTCTGGCAGGTCTCGAGAACGTCATTGAACCAGCCAGGAGGCGCATCTTGGGCCATGCCTCCGACGCGCGTGAGAGAAACGGTCAGACGAGCACCACACAGTTTTTCAAACAGAGTATAAACCATTTCACGATAAGTGAAGAGGTGAAAAAATCCGGTGAGCGCGCCCAAGTCAACGGCGTTGGCGCCAATACAAACAATGTGATCGATAATGCGCGAGAGTTCACACAAGATCATTCGCATTGCCATCGCCTTCGGCGGAACTTCCACACCCAAAAGTTTTTCAACCGTTCGGCAGTAAGCCACGTTGTTCAAAGGTGCCGAGCAATAATTCAAGCGATCCGTATACGGAATGACCTGATTATACGGATGCGTCTCGGCCATTTTTTCAAAACAGCGATGTAAAAAGCCCAACTCGACATTGGCACGAGCGATAGTCTCACCATCGAGCTCAGCCATGACTCGCAAAGTTCCGTGCGTAGCCGGATGCGAAGGACCAATATTCAACGGCACTAAATGCTTATTTGGATCAGGCGTGTAAGTCGCATCATTTTCAAAATGCAGCGGCAAAACATCACTGCAATGCTGCTGGTGATCAGCATCGTAATCTTTGCGCAATGGATGTCCAACAAACTGGTGGTGCACCAAAATGCGCTTCAAATAGGGATGACCATCGAACTTGATGCCAAACATATCGTAGACTTCGCGCTCATACCAATTGGCGGTCTTCCAGATTTTGCAAGCAGTTTCGATGCTCTCATTGACACCGACTTGAGTCTTAATGCGCAACCGATTAAAGGTTCGTGAACTGAACAAATGATAAACGACATCAAAGCGCTTGGCCCGTGTCGGAAAATCAACCGCCGTCAAATCCATCATGAAATCATAGCGGCCACTTTCTTTCATGTGACGCAAAACGCTGATGACATCCTCTTTCGGTAATTCCAGGACATCATGATTGATCATGCCGGTTGAGAATTTATAAGAATCAAATTTACTGCCCAAATTGCTTGAGGTCGCAAACTGCGCGAGATCCTGCTTGAGACTATCCAAGTTTTGCATAATTCGGTGCCTTCCAGTTGTCGCGCCAGGGACGAGGTTGATTTGTCGCAATCATACGTTGCAAGAGCATAATGCCATCGAGAACGGCTTCCGGAGTCGGCGGGCATCCCGGAACAAACACATCGACCGGCACGACTTTATCGATTCCTTGCAGCACGTGATAAGCCCGGTAGAACCCACCACTGCTCGCGCAAGCGCCCATCGACAAAACATACTTCGGCTCAAGCATCTGCTGATAAATATGCACAAGGACCGGCGCCATTTTTTCAGTGATCGTGCCCGCAACAATCAGCAAATCAGCTTGGCGCGGAGAAAAGCGCACGACTTCGGCTCCAAAGCGAGCTAGGTCATACTTCGGACCCATCACCGACATCAGCTCGATTCCGCAACAAGCGGTTCCGTAGGGCATCGGCCAGAGCGAATTTTTTCGACCCCAAGCGACGATTTCATCAAGCTTGGTGGTGAAAGCAAATGATCGCGAGATTTCTTCCAGATTCTGAGAACCGGAAGCATTCGCCGGAAGAGTCGATGTGCCTGAGGCAGAGACTTGACTCATAAGTTACCTTCTTTGCTAAAATTGAACCCATTCATCTTACAGCAACACCTAGACATTGCGGCGCACAATCTGTCATGAGGAGGTTCGTCCAAAACATTTTGTTTCTCGTAACATAGGCTATAGGTACTGTCAGTTGTTTGTCATTTAGGAAAAATGAATTTTCTGCGCGAAAATCAGCTGTGCCGTAACGTGCTGTGTTGCGCGAGAAGGCGCCGATCACTGACTCGGCAGCCGTTACCTATTTCACGTCCATGGCTCAATATGGGGGGGCCAAAGTTGAATCACTCGGAAACGGTAACTGGCTGCGAGTTCAGCTAACTGAGAAACAATCTCAGCACTTCACTTTAGATCAAAATCTTAAGAAGCCCAATGGGCTCCGCGCACAACCTAACTATGTTCAGAGGATTTTCTGATGTGGCCGGATTGCGAGCCCTTATGGCTTTGGAAATGGCTCAGTTAATTGCCGGGTGGAGATCTTAAATTGCAAAGGTTGGATTGGCTTTAAATCAAGGTTCCTGCAGCTACGTCGATCCCGAAACTGGTCGACGCTGTGGATCCCGCCATCGACTGCAACTCGACCACTGTGTGCCCTTTGCCGAAGGCGGTGAAAATACCGTGGAAAACTTGCGACTGAGGTGTCAGGTTCACAATCAAATGCATGCGCGAGAACACTTTGGGCCATGGGTCGCGAAATATCGAACCCCGACCTCGACCCGGCCTCCCTTGGACTAGATAAAGTGGCGCAGGACTCGGAGCGCGCCTTCTCCTGTTCGATAATAGATAAATGAAGTTCATCATTCGTGCGGCAGGAGTGGTCCTCCTGTGGCCGATTTTAGCGGCTTGTCATTCCGACAGTGGCTTCGCCCCGGTTCAGCAAGCCAACCAGATTTCCTCTGGCGCGCCAGTGCCGACACCCATGTCCACGCCTGATCCGTCGTCGACCCCCGTGCCGAACCCGACACCCGTCCCAACTCCGACCCTGGCGAAACCAATTTGCGGTCCATTGAGTTTCACCGGCGTCACTTGGCCAGCTTCACTGACTGTAATGGATCAAACCGCCTTAATGCTCGGACTGAATATTTCAGGAAGTTTCGAGGGTGTCGCTGGCTGGGCAAATCTCACCAATAATTTTGATGGTGAAGGCCTGAGTATGGGCCTGCTCAATCAAAACCTGGGCACCGGATCCCTGCAGCCAATGTGGGTTGAAATGCGCGATCAGCATCAATCTGTTTTGCAGTCGATCTTCTCGACGGCCCAACTCACGAGTCTCTTGAAGATGCTCTCAAACTGGCAGAATGGGAGCTTGACTTCGCTTTCAAATCAACACTTCTCCCCACTTGATCTTCCAGACCCGCGGATTCAGACCAGTGCGACAACCCGCGAAGCTGCCAGTGTGCAATGGGCGGTGGCCAATCTTTATAATGGCTCCGCATTTTTACTGGAATGGCAACAAGCCCTGACCGCGCTTGGCACTGCTCCCGAATATATTTCAATTCAAATCGAGCAGGCCGTCAGCATTCACGTGCTAGCCTTGCAACTCGAAAAAACTTTGGGCCTTAAGGAACTTCGCTCCTACTTAACGATGTTTGATTTTGTCGTGCAAAATGGCGGGATTCCTTCTCAGGATGTAGCCGTTTATAACACCGCTGTACAAAACGGCTCAGTGGCCACGGAAACTGAGCGTCTTAATGAGATTTTAACACTGCGCTTACGCCACGTCCGGCCTGAGTATGTTGCGGATGTTCGGGATCGAAAATCGGCGTTGATCAATGGCGTTGGGCTCGTGCATGGCCAAAATCGAAATTTGGACACCGAATATTGCTTCGATCGCCTCCAACAATATCCGTAGCAATATCCGTAGCAATATCCGTGACAGCGCTCAGATTTTGCGATCAGATAGGCACTTGCGGAGGTGGTGAATGATTCGCAAATTCATCGTTTTTTGTATCAGCCTTGTGGTCGCTACTTATACTTGGGCGCAGGATCGCGCCGAGGGTGACACAGCGGCGACCATTCCTGCGACAGAATCAGCCCCCGCCGACGCGAGCGCGGCAGCACCTGAACCACAGACTGAAACTACCCCCACACCCAGCAAAAAGAATCGCCGTGCCGCTAAGCCGGAAGCCAATAGGGGCCGCAAGCAGACGGGCAAACTTCGTCAGCCGACCCCAGCTCCTGATATTGAAGAAGACTTCGACTGAAGTCTAGCCGGAGTTTTCTGAATCGTCCGTTGCCTCTTCGCGCACAACAAGGCACACTGACTACCTTCTCTATGAATGAAAACATCGCCAATCCGCAAACGACTCAGGTGAGCCCTTTTGGACGTGGGTCTGAAACTGCCCCCGCCAATCATTTGGACCTCGGCTCAAAACCCTTTCGCTTTTATTTTAAAAAATATCAGCGGATGTTTGGCTTGGGCGTGGTGACTTTGTTTTTTACGAACCTCCTTGATGTTTTAAATCCGCTGGCCTTGAAAGCTGCGATCGACAGTATTTACAATCGCGACCAGCACGGACTGTTAATGAGCATCGGCATCTATGCCGCCCTCATGATTGGGGTTGCCGCTTTTCGCTACGGCTGGCGCGTTTATTTCGGACATTTTCAACAAGACGTCGCCGACGATTTACGCAATCGCATCTACGCCAAACTGACCGAACTGGGACCGAGTTTTTATCAAAAAAATCCTGTCGGACAATTGATGAGCCTGATGACCAATGATGTGAATGCATTTCGCATGGCGATTGGCCCTGGCATGCTCATTCTTTTGGACGGAATTTTTTTAATAGCCATGATTTTACCACTGATGATCATGCTTTCTTGGAGCTGGACTTGGCGCACTTTGATTTTTTTGCCCTTCATTCCGTTTTTCATCAATCGTATTGAACGGATGATTCATGAGCGCTTTCGCGTTGAGCAAGACAGGCTCAGTGAAGTCTCCTCAGCCGCGCAAGAAATCATTTCTGGAATACGCGTGATTAAGAGCTACGCCCAAGAAGACAATCAACGCTTAACTTTCAATCGCTCGAGTAAAGAATATGAGATCGCCTGTAATCGCGTCGCCAAGGTCGACGCGGCCTTTCAGCCGGTCATGGAATTCGGAATTGCTTCCGGCAGCGTCATCTTGCTGTACTTTTGCACTCCAGCAGTCATGCGCGGCATGATCACTCTCGGAACTTTTGTCGCCTTTCATGAGTATATCAAAAAAATGGTCTGGCCGATGAGCGCCTTGGGCATGGGCATCAGCAACATCGAACAAGGGCGGGCCTCGTACGATAGGATTCGGGAGCTTCTCGAAACGCAAACCGATATTCCCGACTACGGCACCCACGATCTGGTGCGCTTTGAATCTCTCGAACTGAAAGAACTTTCTTTCTCCTACCCCGGAAATCCGAACGAAGTGATTAAACGAATGAATTGCTTGATTCGAGCCGGAGAAACCATCGGCGTAGTCGGTCCCGTTGGTTGCGGTAAAACCACTTTGATGCAACTCATTTGTCGGCTTTATCCGGTTTCGCCAGGACAGATTTTCATCAATGGCCATTCCCTTGAGAGTCTGACTCAGGCTTCTTTACGGCGCATGATGAGTTATGTTCCGCAAGACGCATTTCTTTTTAGTGATACGATTGCTGAAAATGTCGCGCTTGGCCTGAAGGATTATCCGGGCCACAGCAAAATTCGCGATGTTTTAAAGACCGTGAATATCGATCAGGAAATTGATGCTCTACCGGAGAAGTTGGGCGCTTTTCTCGGAGAACGCGGCGTGAATCTCTCGGGCGGACAAAAGCAGCGTTTAACGATTGCCCGGGCGCTGATTCGCCGCTCACCTGTCATTATTCTCGATGATTCACTGAGCGCCGTTGATGGCAAAACAGAGAAGCTGATTGTCCATGACTTGAAATCGGCGCTCGCGGCTCGTGAGGGGCGTGGGCAAACAACTTTAATTGTATCCCATCGCCTCGCTACGTTAAAGCATGCGGATCGTATATTTGTCCTTAATGAAGGCACGATCGAAGCCGTCGGTTCACACGATGAACTGTTGCAAAATAATGTGACCTACCGGCAGCTGGCGCACCTGCAAAGTTCAGAACGGCTGAACGAGGCTCTGGCATGAGTGACAATCATTTCACTGAAGACAAGGTCAAAAACAAAACGACTTTCACTGAACTTTTGCGCCGCCTGTGGCCGCAATTCATGAAAGAAAAGGGGCTCTTTGGCCTGACCATGCTCTCAGTGCTCTTGCTGTCAATCATCGGGCGCCTGTTGCCGACCATCTTTGGCTATGCCATTGACCAAGGAATTCTGAAGAAAGACCAAAACGTGATCGTGCGGGTCGCAATCGCCTACTTCGTTCTTAAGATCTGTGAAACCGGATTCGTCTTTTTACATTCCTATTTATTTGCAAAACTAGGCAATCGGATCTTGTTTGATCTACGCAATAGTTTAATTCATCACGTACAAATGTTGCCGGTTTCTTTCTTTGATAAAAATCCGGCTGGTCGAATCGTGACCCGGGTCACCAATGACGTCGTGAGTTTAGGCGAGCTTTTTACACAGGGGATTATCGCCATTTTCTCAAATCTTATTAGTATGGTCGCTATTGTGATTGCCATGATGATGATTTCAGTCAAAATGGCTTTGATCACATTACTCATTGCGCCGCCATTAATGCTGATTGGGGTTCATTTGAGCAACCTGATTCGCGTGGTGTTGCGAGACTCTAAAAAAAGATTGGCGATTATAAACTCCTTTGTCGCCGAAAACATCAGCGGCATGCGGGTTTTACAACTCTACTCGCGGCTGCGCAAAAACAGCGAAAAATTTCAAACTCTGTCACAGGATTACCGGGACGTGCAAATGCGTTCGGTCACGCTTTATGCTCTGCTGTGGCCCACAGTTAATTTTTTCAACGCTACGTCGGTCGCAATGGCGCTGTATTTCGGCGGCCAATTGGCCTTTACCAACGCGGTTTCAACGGGTGCCATGATTGCCTTCATTCTGCATGTGCGAGACTTCATCACCCCGCTGCGAGTCATGCTTGAAAAATATCAGGCTTTTCAGAATTCACTCTCCGGAGCTGAGCGGATTTTTACTTTACTCGACGAAAAACAAGAAAGCCGTGACGGAATTCGCCTCGCAAATGAGCGTCTTAAAGGACAAATTGAATTTCAAAATCTGTCATTTCAATATCGTCCCGAATTGCCAATGGTACTTGAGAATATTCATCTCCTTATTGAGCCTGGCCAATCTGTGGCATTGGTCGGCCGAACGGGGTCCGGGAAATCAACGCTCATCTCGCTGCTGCAAAAATTTTATGCCTATCAAGAGGGCGAAATTCTTTTGGACGGCACACCATTGCGCACTATTGCCCAGGATGAATTGCGGCGCCGGATCGGCGTTGTCCAACAGGACACCTTTATGTTTCGTGGCTCCATCGCCAGCAATATCGGCTTGAATGATGACAAGATTACGCCTGAGCAAATCGCTCGCGCTGCCGAATTGGCTCGATGCCAAGATCTCCTGCGGCGCCACCAAGGCGGATTGTCCGCACATGTCGAAGAACGGGGCGCCAATTTGAGTTTCGGTGAACGGCAACTTTTGGCATTTGCCCGCATTCTCGCTTTCGATCCAGACATTCTTATTTTAGATGAGGCGACCGCAAACATTGATTCGCAGAGTGAAGTATATATTCAGGAAGCGACCCGCAATTTGACTAAAGGACGAACAAGCATCATTATCGCGCATCGAATTTCGACCGTACTTGATTGCGATAAAATCGTGGTTCTTGATCAAGGACGAATGATTGAAATCGGGACGCATCAAGAGCTCATGGCTAAACGGACCATGTACTTTTCGCTTTGCCAGAGCCAATTTCAAGCCGATGAACTGCCCGAAAATCCTCACAATGCGGGAGCGGTGAACCATTAATCCTTCAAGCGACTGAAGTTGGCGTAGGATCTTTCAGAAACCCGAACCTGTTTTCGCCATTTGCTAATTTCCTGCTCGTAAACCACTTTCTTCTCATGCCATTTTTTATTATCGCCCTGAGCCTCGGCTTGCTTTTCTTTAATCGCTTTGTCTAGCTCGACAATTGATTGATTGCGCTCGGACCACGACGCCATCTCCGTATCAACCTTGCTGAGTTTCTCTTGGTACTGGGCAATATTTTCTTCGCGTTTCTTTTGATTTACTTCGAGCTGTGCTAAAACTTTTCGGATCTCATCGATTTGTTTTTTCTCAATGTCGAGTTTTTGCTGTTCGACATTTAAATTGGTTTGAATCTGCTTCTTAGCATTTTCAACTCCATCTTTGCCTTTGCTGGCTTCAGCATTTTGTTTTGCTAAGGCTTGCTTTTGCTTTTCTAATGCTTTTATGGACTTATCGGTCTCTCGGATATTTTGATCGATAATGCCGGCGTTATCCTCGTATTGCTTCAAGTTCACGCGGGAATTGCTCGCATTTTCTTTTAGCTGCTCAACCTTTTCGCTAACATTGGTTCGAGCGTGAGCACCGCAGGCCAAGGTCACTGCCGCGAGTGTTAAAAGTAGTTGTTTTTTCATTGTATGCCTCCATCCAGTTGGGCCTGATCGCGTTTTACAGATTGATCAGCACAGTTATTCTTTAATGACGACCGGTAATGTCCGATTTCATCTTCCCAATACTCTCCGTCAAAATCCCATTGCAAAGTCTTCGATTTCGGCAGCACATGCGCCGGAATCCGATTGCCTTTTTCGCCTCCCGCCACCTGATAGCGGATGTTTTCACCACTTCGGGCGAAAACTTCATAGCGCAAAAGCTCATTGTTTTCTAAAACCAGAGCCAAATCATCGCGCATCTTCTTCAAACGCGTTTGCAAAATCGTTTCGATTTGTGAGCGCATCGAAGCCAGCCGTTTATCCGCACCCGCCACCACTTCACGTTTATAGGCACCAAGCATTTTCTTGGCTTCGCTGAACAGATCAATTTCAAAGAAATGATTGTTGAGAATCTCAAACTCCTGGTCGAGCGCCCCTTTCATCTGGGCGACCGACTGGTCAGATTGAATTATTCCCTTCTGGACAGCCAAAATCTTTTTGCGCAGAACCTCGATTCGACCGCGCGCACCTAAAACAGTGGACTGAGCAACTTTCAAACTACGTTCAATATCGGCGTCCAGTAGTGAGTAAATTTCACGCTCATCTGACTGTCGATTTAGGGCGTTTTGCCAGTTTAAAAAATCCCTGTGACGAACCATCTCGCGAACGACTTGCGAAGGAAGAGTGTCCACATCATGGCTGCCTTTGTTCGCCACAAAAGATCTGACAGTTTTATAAAATCCTGTCTTGTCCGTCATTTGCAGATAATCCGTCATTTTCTCAAACCACGGACGATATTGCTTCTCAAGAATCGTCAGGGTCCGATAGGCGTCGCCATATTGGCAGAGATCCAAATAACCGATCGTGCGGACGACATATGAATCCGGTTTATAGACGTTATTAAAATAGGGTGATTGCACAGAGTACATATTACCGATCGCACCCTCGAAATCACCGAACTGCAACTGCGCCCAGCCCATTTCTTGTAGTCCCTGAAGCCAAAGCTGATGCTCCTTACTGATTTTCAGAAAGTTTTCATTCGCGGCTTTAAAATTTTTCTCTTGGAAGTACATCCGCGCTAAATTCAAATGCACCAGCGCCAGAAAATCCTGGCGTGCATTCAGTGGACTGAGGTTTTTAACGAGCTCCTCTTGCATTTTAAGGGCTTTATCTTTATCGCCTGATTCGTATTCGGCCAGTGCTAAAAGAAATCGTGCTTGAAAATACTTATCATGCTCTTTTGGCAGAGCGGTCGCATAAGTCTTGACCAACTTATAATTGCCAATGGTGGCCCCGTAGTCAGCGAGCATGTATGCCACATTGCCAGCGGTCTGTGGTTTATCGAATGTAACGATTTCTTTGATTCCTGCGACTTTAGTCAAAGCTTCACCGACGGAAACAACCAGCTCGCTGGGAAGATCCGGATCAATTTGCGGCAAAATCTTTTTACTGTAATAGACGTCTTTGGATGCCAGCACTTGACGAGCGCGCTCTAAGAAATCAGTAGTTAAGCCGAGCTCTTTTGAGCACATGGCCTCAAAATAATCGGCCTCGGCCTGAAACTTCGGATTGCCGGTCAGCGAATGAAAAAGTCCAACGGCGACGGCGCAACGGTGCCCTTCTTGATAAAGCAAGAGGCCACTCAACAAGCGAATTTCTTCATCTGAAAAAGGTGTAAACTTTTTTAATTGCAATTGTGGCTCAACCACTTGATTGAGGGTGATTTGGTCGAACGCTTCATGACTTACCACACCTTTCGGATGAAAAATCACTTCTTTAAGTTTGAGAGCCGGCTTCACCGGATGCGGCCTGTAGCCCAATATTTTTTTCAGAGCCAGGGGTGCTAGGCCCCCTGGACTGTCTAGAATTTGCACGGGATTTTTTTTCAGTTGCTCACCGGCACGACCTCCAACTGCATATTCGCCTGAAGCAATTTTGGTTTCCCCACCAATATTGAGGCGTGGAATCTGGGAGCCATTAGGAATTTCATAAATCGCGACACCATTGGGCGAATG
>JAYVXN010000147.1:0-7184 GCA_043785085.1 Bdellovibrionales bacterium
CGGCTAGCCAACGGCGCTAACTGGACGACGACCAACGAAGGGCTGAGTCAAAAGACCGAGCACAACAGCTACAAACTTTCCTGTCAGAGTACTAGGGCAAGGCTTCGAGATCACGAGAGGTTTGCGCGAGCCAATCATGATAAGGCAGCAAGTTCGTAAAAACCACCAGACTTTTGCAATCATCCACGAGGAATTTCATGCCCGATGATTCTTGGAAAATGCCGACTTTTCAACGAACTTTTAATGTCCAGGCAGAAGCCACGGGCGAAATTCACCGGAATTGATTTGATCAATTTCTGGCAGACTGTCCAGCTCTTCAAAAAAAGCGGCATCCTGATCGATTTTGGGGTGAAGGCCGATATTGACTTGTCTCGCCATCAAGTAAGCACTGAGTGCAATCAAGCTTGCTGATAAGAAAATAATTTTGAGCTTTTGCAGCATTGGCACTCCCCGTCTGTGAGTTGTTTTAGCAAAAGTGGGGCCAGGGCTAGCGGATTTAATCGGCCATTGGAGTTCAGGGGCTGTCTTGCGTCTCGACAGGTTTGTAGGAATTACTGTGACTTCGTGTTCCACGTTCCAGACCGAGTCCGCAAAAAAATCTGCTCCACCGGCTGCGGATATACCGACACGAGGGGCCCCATCCAATCAAACACGCGTGGCAACTTAAACAAACGGTGTATCCACATTCCCAAATGAATCCGGCCCGCAAATTGCGCCGACATCTGTTTTTGAAAGGCCACCGCCGATTCACCCGAAAGTATCGCCTCTGCAGCAGCAATCCCCGAAGCACAGGCCATCGCCATTCCCTCGCCAGCCAACGACGGAATCACCGCACATTGATCGCCAACAAAGTAAAGATTTTCGGAGCCAGAATCGACACGCTGGTAACCATATGGAATCGGTGCGACAGTGATCGGCCGCTCCAACATCGGTTGCGCCCCAGCCAAACGCTCTGCTAACCCTAAATTTTCTACAGACAAGCGCGCAGCTATTTTTCGCCAATCGAGGCCGACTTCTTTAGCGAGAGATTTTTCGAGAAGAAAACAAAAATTAGTGAGACCGTCCTCAATTGGCGATAGGCCACCATATCCGCCTCGATATAAAAAGAGCTCCACATGCCTGCGCTCTTTCTCATTCAAGCGCAAATGCATTTTGTAGCCGACAAATTCGCTGGGGCCAGAACGGGCCAAGCCGCGCATCTCGTGTTTACCGGAGGCGACGATCACCGAATGCACTTGGATGCCAGGCCCGAACGAAAAGTCTGGAGGGACTTCTTTTATGAGGTGTCCACGTTGAACTGTCACGCCGACGGCTTCGGCTTTTAGCAAAAGTGCTTCATCCATGAATTTTCGCGAAAGACCAATGGCAGAAAATGGCAGGCGACACGCACCGCTTCGCTTTGGGCCATGCAGACGAACGGAGTCAATTGCCACGCCCCCAAGGGCCCGCAAGTTCAAGCCGACGTTGTCAAAGCAAGCCACTGCTTCGCCACTGAGAAACTCACCACACACTTTGTGATGCGGACCACGCTCACGCTCAAATAAAATGACTTTTTGGCCCGCACTTGCCAATTTGATCGCAGCAAAGGATCCGGCTAAACCTGCTCCGATCACGGCGGTATCAAAGCTCACGGTTGACCCTTAAACAAAACCCCATAACGAAACGTCCAATGCCAATGAATGCGCGTTTGGTTCAAAGGAATCTTCGCCTGGAGAAGGTAATTTTCCCACTCCATCCGTGAAAACGAGCGCGCCACGGAAAGGGGCGCGTCGTTTTTAATGAGACGGTTGAAGCCAAAGGCACGGGTAAAAACTTTGATAAAATAATAGGCCACCGGATGCCGGTGGAGGTCGTTGATGAACCATCCTTGTTCACTATGCTCCTGCATCCATTCAATGACCTTTAGAATCTCGGCGTCTTTCAAGTGGTGCATAAACAACGAATTAATAATGATATCAAATTTCTCGTCACTGCCAAAATCGAAGATATTGCGAGCTTGAAATTGAATGGGAATATCGGGCGGCGTTGCTCGCTGGGCAATATCGACCGCCCAAGGATTGATATCCACCCCGGTCAATTCAACGGCAATGCCATGGCTCTTCGCCCAATGATAGATTTTGCGAAGCATATCGCCATAGCCAAAACCAAGATCGAGAATTCGCACCGGGCGCGCCGGCTGCCAGGACTTCGGCAGAAGAGATTCGATGGCATTGAACGTCGGGCGATAACCATCAGTGAGCACATTGATCAAGCGCAATTGCTCAAGAGTTTGTTTGAGCTCCTCATATTTAAAGTTTCCAGAATCCATGAGCTCGAGTGAATAAGAACGCTTTGCCAAACTCTGCATCTATTGCTCCTGTTTTTGAAAGCGCAAGCTTTCAACCGACAATCCGGGACCAAAAGCCAAAGCCAGTCCCTCGCCCGACGCTGAAACATCATGAAGAATTTTTTCAAACACAAACATAATAGTTGCTGAAGACATATTACCAAAATTTCTTAGCACTGCACGTGACGCCTGCATTCCGGAGTCGGGAATCTGCAATTTCTCCTGTACGACATCGAGAATGGCGCGCCCCCCGGGGTGGATCGCCCACAGCTGCGGCGGCTCACCAAGCAGGATCTTCTCACTAAACGCGGGGAGATTATGGCCCAATGCCTGCGGCACTTGTGGTGACAAATACATATCAAAGCCCGAATCACCAATATGCCATTGAATCAAGTCGACAGCTTCTGGCCAGACATCGCAGCGAAAACGGTGCAACTCCAGTCCAAAGGGCTCCGAACTGACAAGACTCGCAGCACAGCCATCGGCAAATTGCATGAACGCGAGTTGTTGCTCTAAACTAGAATCTGAATTGAGATGAAGCGAGCAAAGTTCAAGATTTACGATCAGCACCTTGGCACGCGGCTGGGATCGGACGATATGATAAGCCGCCTTCAAGGCGTTGAACGCCGCAAAGCAGCCCATGAACCCGATAATTGAACGTTCCAGTTCTGTGGAGAGACCGAAGTTCCGCTGGATATCGAGGTCCAAGCCGGGCGCATAAAATCCGGTGCAAGATGTAACAAGCAAATGCGTCACACAGTGGGGATCCGTTTTCCTGAGCACTCGCGCCACGGGCTCACGCGCAAGTTGTAGGGCTTCAGCCTCATATTTTTTCATCCGCTTGGCGGTCGACGGAAATCGATCTGGAATATAGAAATCGCAGTTATCTAAGTGCTCAGGCAAATCCGAAGGTGGCAAAACCGAATAACGATGTTCGATCTGAGATTTATGGGCCAAGCGCTCAAAGAGTTTTCGCTCGCGCTCGGTTTTCAACAAGCGCGGCATATAGTCGAGAAATTTCTGGTGCACATCGTAGGGCGGAACGGCGCTCGCAATTTGATTGATATAGACCGATGTTTGCATGACTTGGTCCTTCTCTTTGCGGCTTATGAATCTAAGAAGGGAGTGATTGGCTCCCGCCTTCGACAACATAAACATTAAGAAATGAATTCTCCTCTAAGACGCCACCAACCTCTAGAGATTTTTCACCGTTTTCACAAATCACCACAATCGGATAATTTCGATCTGGAGTGTTCGCTAGAGCATACTCAACTGCATGATTCGCAGCAACGACAATGGCTTCCTTTAAAAGAGGGTGCGGCACCGGTAATTGACTGACATCGAGGTAAAGAAACTTGACTTGGTTGCGTAACAGGTTTTGCAGCTGATAATCGCCGATTTTCACGCGTCAACCTTTCTCGTGCCGACCTTTCCAGACATTGGCAATTTGCGGTATTCAATCACGACAATGAGAAACGCCAAAAATGCCAGAACCCCAGCAAAAACAAACGGAGCGGTATGACTCATGTGTTCATATAGAAGACCCGCAATCATCGGCCCAAAAATTCGGCCCAATGAGGCAATGCTATTGGTCACTCCCATGGCAGCTCCTTGTTCCGACCCAGGAGTCAGCAAACTGATCATGCCGACATTGGGTGGCCGCATGAGACCATTGCCCAAGGCCAAAACCGTCATGACAATCGCGAGCATGGCGATGGTCGAACTGACGGCAATTCCGGCGAGACTGACGGCAAACATCAACAAACCAGCCGAGAGCAATAACGGTTCACCGTACTTCGGCATCCATTTACGAATCAAATAACCTTGCGTGATGACCATCATCACGCCCACATAAGCAAAGCCCATACTTGATTTCTCTTGCGTCCAATTGAAGGTATCGGCCATGTAATTAAAAAGCATGGCTTCCATTTGCGCCATCGCCAAACCTGATAAGAAAAACACCGTCACTAAAGAACCGACGGTCGGGCGACGAATTTGCTGGGCGATTTGCTGGAAGCGATGACCGCGCTCCTCTGCGGCGTTCGCCCGGTGTTCCGGAGAAAGGCTTTCTTTCAAAACGAAAAACGCCCAGGAAAAATTCACCAGACACAAAACAGCCGCCCCTAGTGCGGCAAAACTTTTTCCGAATGGCGGCGCACTGCCGAGATGTTCGCCCACGTAGCCAAGTAATCCGCCAAGAATTGGCCCAAATATAAAACCGAGACCAAACGCGGCACCTAAGAGACCCATTCCTTTGGAGCGGTCTTTCTCCGTGGTGACATCGGCAATATAGGCATGAGCAGTTGAAATATTGCCGCCAAAAACCCCAGCCAAACCACGCGCCACAAACAAGACCCAAAGTTCAGAGCCGAATGCGAAAAGAGTATAGGCCGCACAACCACCCAGTAAACTCACCAAGATCACCGGCCGTCGGCCGATGCGATCACTGAGAGAACCCCAAAACGGCGAAAACAAAAATTGCATAATTGAGTAAATTGAAAGCAGCAGCCCCACTTGCACTGGTGAGGCATGAAATTGCCGCGCCAAAAACGGGCTCAAAGGAATGATAATTCCGAAACCAATGAGATCGATAAAGACCGTAAGAAAGATCACCACAAGTGGTGAACGATTTTTTTTTGATTGAGCCACGAAATTTTACTCCAGGCTATTGCATGACCAGTCGAACCAGCACCCAATCTCGCATAACCGACCGCTCATTGGCAATTCCGTATGCTAAAGCTCCGGTGAGAGTTTCGCTGAATTTGACATTAGCTCCGAGAAAAAGATAACCATAACGGTTGCGGCCACTCGTAAATTCAGCGCTCACCGACCCGCGACCGATATAACGCCGCACACCAGCTAACGCTCCGGTTGCCTCAGCGCTGCCATCCGGTGCTTTCAACACATCTTTATTACCGGTGTAGGCTCCGACTGATAACTCCCAATCGCCCGCTCGAGTTTCGCCTAAGCCGTAAATCATATTAAAATTATTTTGTCCCGCATGAATGCCCACGCCTTGCACGCCGACTGCAGCGCTCCAGCCCGACTCTTCCTTGTGGCCACCGTAGGTCAACTGCGCATTGATCTGCAGCGGATCCCAAAGTGTCGAACTTTGCACATCCCAAGAGTCGCGATAATCCAAACCGGCTTCGACATCGAACGCTCCAAAGCGACTCACATGGCACTGATAGGCCACGCCATAGTCGAAAAACTGACCTGGTAAATCCGCTGGGCGTCGACCCGCCGAAAACAGTTCTTCGAGTTCATAACGGCAAGCATCTTCGGCGGGAGCCACCGCTTGAGGAATCCAAACCTGCCGCAATGTTTTGGCCGACGCCACCCCTGGAACAAATGCCCAAAAAAATAACCAGAGAAAAATAATTTTGCGCAGTCCGTTTTGCATGTGTTGAAATCCTAAAAGCAAATTGCAGAGTGTCAGATCTAAGCCTAGGCTGGGTCCGTGAGGATAGGCAAGCCTCACTTCTCTGTGCTACGATCTATTGGCACACTGCCACACAAGAAGGAAGATGAGAAATGTCACAACCCCGCTGGCAAATGGCAAGGCTTACGCAGGTCATTTTACTGCTCTTGTTTTGCTTCAAAGCAGCGCACGCAACGCCTGTGCTTGAGAATCCTCCATGGAAATGGCGGGATGGATTTGTGCGCATTTCAACTGAGGGCTGGTATTATTCTTCAACGGCCAATTACGACAGTATCCGCGGCACATTTAACCGCCTTCCAAACGGCAATAACTTCAGCACCTACGAATCAAACTTAAAAGTTCGCTATAATTTTTCGGACAATGTCTCGCTTTACAGCAGCGCTGGATTCGCTTCGGTAACAGCCACCAATCCAGCGACGCAGAAATCAAATTCGGCAATCACGGATGTTCGCGCCGGATTGGATTATCTGCTCTGGTCCCATTGGTTTCGTGCCATTGCAGAACTAGAGGCGTCTTTTCCGACCGATAAAATTGATATCAATACCAAGCGCGCTCTCACCAATGACGGTGTCGCGTATCTACGCAGCAGTCTATTTCTCTACAAGCCAATTGCTTGGTTCAATAACTATATTCATATCGGCGTAAAAGTACCTGACGAAGGTCTAGCTAAACTATTTTTATGGGGCGTCGGCACCGAGCTGCCATTTGCCAGTAAATTTTTGATCGGCCTCGGCCTAGATGGATATGAAACACTGGTCGGAGATGAACTGAACCGAAGTTCTCGAGAAGCCGTAACTGATCGGGTTGATTCCGGTAGTCACCGATTTTTCGCATACAATCCGGCCGAAATTTCCGCGCGCACTTGGATTGGCTTTGCGCCACAACGGCCGCTGCAACTCAGAGTCGGTTACGATCAATCCATCAACGGGCAAAATGCAGCATCTGGGCAAACGATATTTCTGTCTCTCTCCTACAATTTTGAACCCAAGCCCAGTCTCGAAGGCTTCAGCACCTACTATTATCAGCGGGATAAAATCAAGTCAAAATCCAAAAAAGCCATTGAGAAATTCGATGTGCAACCCGAAAAAGAAGATAAAGAATTATTTGATCCTGAGGATTCGTTTGAACCCTTGGATCGCGAGCCAATCGGAGATTCCGGGCCTCTTCAAGACGGTCATTAGATTACGCGCATAGATGCGGCAGATGTCACTGGTTTTAGACACTGGCCTATGCAAAACAGCTCTTGACTGCCACCAGTCCGATTTTGGCTTCGGCCAAAGACATAGAATGCTACAATGGCCGTTAGAGCGACGTGTAAACCAATACCTAGCCTTAAAGCGACAATAACTTTCGAGCTAAAACGCTCCGGAAGCGCGAAGGTGGCCGCGCGCGCAGGCAGTTTCAAGCGAGACGTAC
>JAYVXN010000148.1:0-7182 GCA_043785085.1 Bdellovibrionales bacterium
CACGATGGTCTGATAAAATTCGTCTGGAGCCAGATGAACATACTTCACACCAAAAGCTATACACTAGATTTGGCTGACTAGGAACGCTTTTCGGATAAGTATGCATTTTTCCCTTAGGAGGTGAATCTATGACGTCAGCATATTTTTGAAAGTGATTTTTTAAAACGTCTCGCAATTGCGGCCTTGCTTCCAAATGTTCTGGTTTGGGGTTTCAATGAGGTCGGCGTCGCTAATAACCGCAATCCGCTTTGGCGCTATCTCATTGGTCCATACTGGGATGGCCTTTGTGTGTCTTTGAAAAAATCTGAAGCGACTGTTGTTCCCATCGACTCAACCCGGCGTGTGGGTTCGAGTAATGTTGGGATTGGTACCCGGGACAGGACTTGAACCTGCAGGCCCTTGCGAGCACGTGGACCTGAACCACGCGTGTCTACCAGTTCCACCACCCGGGCATGAGCGAGCGACCAAATTAGCGGAAATGAAAGCGAAAGGCAATCTTCTTTGTCGCGATGCCACCAAGCCGGAATGAATGATCCAACTTATTGAAATAACTATAAAAAACACCACTACTTCGCAGGCCTGTCACGGATCATGTTTTGGCAGGCTCGCGTTCAAAATGCGGTCCATTTGTTTTTTTGAAATACTGCTGCTTTTAACTCCAGCAGATTTAATCAGACCCGCTGTTTCCTGAGCCCCTAGGTGAAAGAAATCTTTGGCAATCTGCAAATCCCTTTGCAATGGCAAGTAGAGCTCTTTCGGGAGATTTTCTTTTTGCAATAGAGTCTTAAGGAGCAAATGCAAAAGCTCAAGGCTTTCACCTTTGAGAAAGGCATCCAGTGGCTCAAGCCAAGTGTGCTGCAAATCGATTTTGTAGACATAAGACGGTGAGGTTCGGCACAGCTTTGCCGGCAAGTGAAAGCGTTCACGCGGACACAAAGAGGCATAAAATAATCGCAGAAGGGCTGAGTACCCAGCTTTGACTTTCCCTCTTGGGCGAAAGCAGCCGTAGTTACTGAAGCCTTCTTTGATTTTCATGCGGCTCAAGCGAAAATCGACGCTCACGGTTTCAGACGTTTTTATTTCACCGATGCGTGTGCCGAGAAACAGGTAACTGATTGGGTCGGTACCGGCGATATTATAAGGCGGCCTGACGATTTGAATGAGTTCACTCTCACGTGTGAGGGCCGCGGCTCCGGATTCATGCTGCTCCCAGCGAATGTCCGAGGCGAGCTCCAACATTTCGAGAATGTGCTCTGGCATGGTGCCGGGTTTCGCCGCTTGATACGACATGAGGCGCTTATGCAAGTTATCAGCTTTACCAATGTAGAGAGGCGCGCACTTTTCATTTAGAAAAAAGTAGACGCCAGGCACGTTCGGTAAGTCTTTAAAAAAGGTTTCGCCGAATTTAACTTTAAGAGGATTTTCATAGCCAAAAGATATTTGTGTCATGTGGGCCAAGAGTTTAGCAAAGTCTCAACATTCCGCTAGGGTGGTTTGACGGAGGCAAAGCATCGGCTTCGACACGGAGCGGCCGTGCCGACACCATGACGGCGACTTCGCTGGTTGTATCTGCCAGAAGGAAGTGTTAGCGTCATCTCAGATGAAACGAGCATTTTTCTCAGGCGGCGGTAAGTCCCGTCCCAGCAAGTCAAAAAATCGCGACGCCCCTCCCGCAAAAACCAGGGGAGACGCGAAAAAACCCTCTAAACCCTTTACGCCGCCGTCGCGCCCACGTGTCGAAGGCTTTATCAAGCGTCATCCGGATGGCTTTGGCTTTTTCATTCCAGATGATCGGCAAATTCAAGATGTTTATATTTCGCGCCAGCACATGGAAGGCGTGATGACCAATGATCGCGTTTTGGTCGAAATTTCTGAAGGCCGCGACAAAGATCGTCTTTTTGGTGAGATTATCAGAGTTGTCCAGCGTGCCGTGAAGCAAGTCGTCGGTCGCTATTTGCCAGTTGATCAAAAATACGGCGTGATTCTTGATGATGGTAAAGGTTGGGGACGAGATTTACGTATTCCTGCTGATGATTCACTGGGTGCTAAAGAAGGTGATCTCGTGGTCATTGAGATCACGCGCTATCCGGGTCATGGCGGTGATTTTGTGGGCCGAGTGGTTAGCATTATCGGTGACAGCGAAGATCCGCTCAATGATGTGATGCGCGTGATTTACGGGCATCATATTCCGAATGAGTTTTCAGAGAAGGCCAAACGGGAAGCGAAGTCTTACGGTGGCCGCGTCAGCGAAGAAGAAATGTCGGGTCGAGTTGATTTGCGTGAGCTCGGGCTTATCACCATTGATGGCGCCACGGCTCGTGACTTTGACGATGCGATTTATGTTGAAAAAACCGAGCAGGATTTTCATGTGTGGGTCGCGATTGCCGATGTTTCGCATTATGTTCGGCCAGGCACGACTCTTGACGAAGAGGCCTTTGAGCGCGGTACGAGCACCTACTTTCCAAATTTTGTCGTACCGATGTTGCCTGAGGAGTTGAGCAACGAGCTTTGTTCGCTCAATCCGCATGTGCCACGTCTTTGTTTTGTTTGCGAAATGCACGTCGACTTTCAAGGAGAAATCACCTCGCATAAGTTTTATGAGGGTGTGATGAAATCGCGCGCGCGAGTCACCTATGGTGAGGCGCAAGAAGTGATCGATGGGCATACTCCGGAGAAGCTGAAACCGGTTGAAGCGAATATTTTAGAGGCCGCGGGCCTTGCGAAAATTCTCATGGCTAGACGCTTTAAAGAGGGTTCACTTGATTTAGAGATTCCAGAGACTCAAGTCGTGGTGGACTCAACGGGGCGAACGATTGATATCATCCGTTCTGAGCGCCTCTTTGCGCATCGCTTGATTGAAGAACTGATGTTGATTGCGAATATTTCGACTGCTCGCTATATCGCTGGCAATGGTGTTCCCGGGATTTATCGGATTCATGCCGAGCCAGCCGAAGAGAACATTCAGGCCCTGCAACGTTATCTCTACAATTTTGGCGGCAAAGCGGGCATGGGCAGCGGCAAACTGCAAAAAAAGCTCACGCGGGCTTTGCAATCGTTTGAAGGAAAGCCTGAGTATCAGATCCTAAATATTCTGACTCTGAGAACCATGAACCAAGCCAAGTATTCCAATGAGAACATCGGGCACTTTGGTTTGGGCTTTACTCATTACTCGCATTTCACCTCGCCGATTCGGCGCTATCCGGATTTGATTGCACACCGGATTATTAAAAGCTTGCTCTATCCGAAGTATCGAAACTTGCGTCCGACTGAAGAGGGCCTAGCGACGGCAACAACAATGCTGAGCGCTTGTGAACAAAGATCAGTCAAAGCTGAGCGGCAATTGATTTCGATCAAAAAAGCGCGCTTTATTCATGGCTTTTTAGGTGAAGAATTTGAAGGCATTATCAGCTCGGTGAATAAATTCGGGATTTTTGTTTTGCTGAGAAAATACGATGTCGATGGTCTGGTAAAGCTTGAAGCACTCGGAGATGACCGTTGGGTTTTTGATGATGAAAACTTGCGTCTGGTGGGTAAACACACCGGCAAAAGTTATAATATCGGCGAGACAATTCAGGTGCAGGTCGCCAGTGTTGACGCAGACGCCGGTAAAATCGATTTTATCTTAGCGGGTCAGGAAGAATCTAGTTTAGCGGAGGGTCCAAAACGTGCGTCTCATCAGAACTCCGATGCAGATCGGAAAGACGTTCAAAAACGCCGCACGCCTCAGAACGATCGTGGGTGTGTTCGCAAAGAACGGGTTTCAAAACGTCGCCGAAAAGGCAAGACTCGGTAGATTCTTTCTCGAACGTTTCACCAATTCTGAAATGGATAAATACACGGCGGCCGAACGCTTGCGCATGAGCTTTGAGGAGCTCGGACCGTCCTTTGTTAAATTCGGTCAGCTACTCGCCACGCGGCCCGATTTAGTACCGCAGCAGTTCGTTGATGAATTTAAAAAACTCCATGATCAAGTTCAGGGCGTGCCCTTCACGGCAATTGAAGGCGTCTTGCGCGAGCAATTCGGCGTTGATACGGGAAGTGTCTTTAAAGAAATCGATCCGGTTCCGCTGGCGGCCGCGAGTATCGCGCAAGTGCACCGCGCGGTGATGAGGGATGGCAGTGCCGTCGTTGTGAAAGTGCAAAGGCCGGGAATTCGGGAGGTCATCGAGGATGATCTCAATATTCTCTATTTTGTTGCTGACCTTTTGCAAAAATATGTTCCTGAAACCCGCATTTTCAATCCCAATGGGATTGTGGATGAGTTCTTTAAAACGCTTGAGCTTGAAACCAACTTCGTGGTTGAGGCAAACAATATTCGGCGCTTTATTGAGAATTTTAAAAATGAGCCGCAGATTAAAATTCCACGAGTTTATGAAGAGTTTTCGGGGCCGAAGGTTTTGGTGCTTGAGGCTATCAATGGCATTCCCTTAAGTCAGCAACGGGCTTTGGAGCAAGAGGGCGTTGATCGCGCGCAAGTGATGCGCACCGGGATGGGTTGTTATTTGAAAATGGTTTTTCGAGACGGCCTGTTTCACGGTGATCTGCATGCCGGTAATCTCTTTATCATGCCGAACAACCAATTGGGTTTAGTGGATTTCGGTATTGTCGGCAGGCTCAATCGCCGCACGCAAACCGCGATCGCCAATATGTTTGTGGCTCTTTATGCCGAGGACTACGAGCGCCTGGCTTATGAGTACGTGGAGCTGGCTCCGTATGCTGAAGAAGTTGACGTCGATGATTTTGGCAAAGATTTGCAGGATTTGCTCGCGCCGTACTTTGGTTTAACTTTGAAAAATGTCAATGTCGGCAGACTTTTGATGGAATCAACCACAATCGCTGCCAAGCACGGTCTGACTTTGCCAACTGAACTGATGTTGTTTTTCAAATCCATTGTCACGGTTGAGGGCATGGGCAGTATGGTGATGAAGGATTTTGATCTTCTCACCTACGCGCTTGAGTTTGCGTCGGAATTGGTGAAGGCGCGCTATGAGCCCAAGCGCGTGCGCGAAGATATACAAGTAATGATGCGTGACTCAGCGTCGCTATTGATGGCTTTGCCGAGGCAGTTGCGTCAGCTCACGCGCAAGCTGAACGATCCGGGATTTGCGGTACGCCTGCAGATGCAAGAAATGGATGATCTGCAGCGGGCGGTTGAGACGTCGAGTAATATTATATTTCTTGGTCTCGTCATTGGCAGTTTAATTCTCGGTGCTTCGGGCTTGATGTTCTTGCAACAAGGACCATTTTTTTTAGGCTTACCTTTCTTGAGTGCGATTGGCTACGGCCTGGCCGCGGTCTTAGGCTTGGTCGCATTTCGCAATTACATTCGAAAATAATTTTATTGTTGTGGAAACGGTTGAATGGTTGGCGGAGACGTCGGGGCCATGTAAGGCTGGGTGGACGGCGGCATATAGACGTCAGCACCGCACTTCGCGTTGGGTTTACGTTACCTGAGTCGCCCAATGACTTTCTTAAAAATAAGAAAATTTTTGTTACGCCAGGCTTTCTCGGACTCGGCTTTTCGAGCGAGTGGTGAGAGTGTTGTCGTTAGAATAATCAGCGCCTCACGTCCGCTGAAACGCAGCCGGCGAGAGGCGCTTCTCAAAATTATATCACCATACCCATAGCGATTGCTGTCACTAAAAGTCCAACCGTGACCAAAGAATCGCACCATTCATTAAATGAAGAACCCATAAAAACCTCCGTGTTTGTAAGAAGAGAAGCCATCCCTTGGCGACTCTCCACATTGATTTATTTTTTTACTGCAGTAGCTTCAATGCCACCTGTTGCATGCTATTGGCTTGGCCTAAGACCGAGACTCCTGCTTGCATCAGAATATTATTTCTGGTCAGCTCTGCGGTTTCTGCGGCGATATCAGTGTCTCGGATTCGGCTATTTGCGGCCGAGAGGTTTTCATCCGAAACTGCCAAGTTCGCTGCGGTCGACTGCAGGCGATTTTGCATAGCGCCGAAATTGGCGCGAATCGCGTTGACTGAAATCGCGGCAGTGTCCACGACATCAATCGACATTTGGGCTCCCTCTTTGCTCGCTACTGACTCAGCCGTCAAGCCGAGTGATTCAAGAGTCGAGTTCGCCGCCGAAGCATTGAACGAAATGCGATCCTTGAAATTGTCGTTATGCACGCCCACTTGGATATCAATCACGCCGCCAGTGCCATTGAGCAGATCGCGGCCATTGAACGTAGTCACTTCCGCAATCCGTTGAATCTCCGACTTCAGCTGCTGATACTCCACATCCAAGAATTTTCTCTCTGTGTCTCCGAGTGTATCAGAAGCCGCCTGTACCGCTAATTCGCGCAAGCGAATCAACATACTGGAGGTTTCGTTCAGACCGCCTTCGGCCACTTGCACGAGAGAGACACCGTCTTGGGTGTTTCTGCCAGCTTGGCGCATTCCGCGGATTTGCGCCTTCAGATTTTCACTGATGGCTAAGCCCGCAGCATCGTCCGCCGCTTGATTGATCCTTGACCCTGAACTCAAACGCGCGAGCGCTTGGTCCATATTGTGGTGTGTCCCGACGAGGTTTCTTTGTGCGTTCAAAGAAGCAACGTTCGTCGATATTCGCATTCCCATTTATCCTCCTTGCATGGGCCTATCCTCCTTGATATTTGCCATCCATTGGCTACGGGCGCATCTTGCGCCGCGGTTGTGAACTCGAAATCGAATTCAGTATTTAAAGCGTCCCGAATTCTAATCGGAATTTTGAATTAAAAACTCGAGTCCAGAATTTAAATTGATATTGTTTTGTTGTGACGGGAAAATGGTGCGTAGAGCGAACGCGGAGTGACTAGGGTCACAGTATTTTTTCTTAATCTGACAAATCAGCAAAAAAGCCTAGCGCTTGGTTCTGATCTTTTCTATCTTCGCTTTCACTCGTGCAATGCCATGGTCGATCGTCGACTTTTTAATTTTGCGCAATTTGGTGCGCAATTTTGTCGCGAAACCAGTTGGTTTCTTGTAAAAGTAATACGTCGTCCCTCGGGCCGTTTTTCCCGAATGAAGCTTTTGTTTTCCGGGTTCTCTCATCTTCCACCTCCTCGGTCGAAAGAGTTTGAACCAACTCACATCGCGCCTCTCAGGCGTCGGTGCCGAGTTCCTGTTTAACAGAGTTCACCACAGACAGCAGTCTGCAGGAGTCCCTGCGATAATTGCTCACGACCAA
>JAYVXN010000149.1:0-2136 GCA_043785085.1 Bdellovibrionales bacterium
GTACGTTGAGTCCAGATTTTCTGAGCAAGTCGTCAGATTCGGGCTTCTGGAGCAAGCGTCAGCGGTTCCGACCGAAAGTTTATGCAACATTGGGGTCTACATACATCCTGACATGACAGAACGACCCAAATTAAATTAATACGAGTCATAAATTTTAAATGCCATTCGACTCACTAATATGGTGAAAATGAAAAGTAAACCTAAGAATATATTTTTAAATCTTCTTTTCATTTACTCCGGTGTTTCGCTGGCCGCCCTTGCCATTATTATCTGCCAGATTTTAACACTTCCCCCGCTTATCGACTTTAAGAACCTCCGGAAAGCCACCCGTTTCAAGAAAATGATCGAGCAAGGGCCCGAGCTTTCGTCGGCAGGAGCCGCCGCAGGGGCCGACTCCGGCTGTGGTGCAGTCGAATATTTTATTGAGGGTATCAGCGCCGTTTTGGATGGCTTGTTCAATGACATCGCGGGTGATGTTGTTACAGAGGCAGACGACTTCTTTTTTCTTCTGGCCGTTACGCTGATTCATCTTTTTTAGCCGTCAGCAGGGCAATTTCTTTGGATAGCTGACTCACGACTTTTTGCTTGAGGGCTTCATAATTTCCCTGCAGATAAGCGCCCGCAGAATAGAGATGGCCGCCGCCGCCTAGAGTTTCTGCTGTGGCCAGAACCTCAAACAAACCTTTGCTGCGGAGTGAAAGTTTATAATAATTGGGTCCGTCTTCTCGAAATAGGACCGCAGCGTGAAGTGATTCAATGTTCATAATGAGATCAATCACATCACGGCTCTCGTCCAGATCCAAGTTATGATCTAGCAAATCTTTGGCGTGGAGCCGCAAGACCGCCAGCTGGCCTCCGGCATAGTATTCAATGCGACTGAGAGCTTTAGCTAAGAATGCGACCTTTTGCACAGTGTAATTGGCAAAAAGACGGCGGTGAACTTCATCTGGATTCTTTTCATGCTTTAAAAGCTCGGCGGTAATCAGATGCGAGGTCGGGGAATTGCGGATAAAGCGAAACAACTGAGTATCGAAAACCACGCTTGTATAAAGGGCTCGAGCGATTTCTGGGTCGAGTCCGATGCCGAGTGCTTTGAGAATATGAAAAACGATTTCGCCAGTACTGGCCGCATTGATATCGATAAATGAACCGACCGTCGGGGCCGGGCCATGCAAAAGCACGGGGTGGTGATCAATAAAAAAGATGTCCCGGCAATTCTTTTGCAGTTCGCTAAATAGGGGTTCGACTAAGCGATGGTCATTGGTGTCAAAAATTAGGGCCAAGTCCGTGCAGCCGAGACGGTCATGCTGATTTTCAAACGCTTGAATATAGAGTTGGGGCTGCAGGTAGTCGTACTTTTTCGGAGTTTCATCGACGTTTAAAATGCGAACTTTTTTCCCTGCTTTGACAAGGCCGTGAAAGAGGGCGATTTGGGCGCCGAGGCCGTCGCCATCACATTGCTTATGTGTCGAAAGCACGATTGAATCCGCACCTTTAAGTTTATCAACAATCTGCTGGAGCATGGACGTGCACACTCTTTCGTTGTGAAAAATTCCGCGATCTCGCAACTAACCTTTTACCTTTCGGCGCCTTGAGAAGCGATGTTAAGTTGTTTTTTTGAAAGCCATTATTAAATGAAATGGTCTAAAGACCAGGGTTTGATGCGTATTGCTATGATTTCGAGAAAGTCACCGACACCAGGTTCCGCGAAGCATCGAAATAAATGGACTCAAATTAACTTAGGGGTTATAACACCAGGCTTTGGTTTCGATGGAGAGTGGATGGCAAACGATAAACTTCCTTTGACAGTGCGTGGCAAGTTAAAACTAGAAGATGAGTTAAAGCGTCTGGTACACACCGAACGTCCTGCCGTGATTCGCGCGATTGAAGAGGCTCGTTCACATGGTGATATCAGTGAAAACGCTGAATACGAAGCGGCCAAAGAGCGTCAGTCGATGGTCGAGGGTCGAATTAGTGAAATCCAGGGCCAGTTAGCTGGCGCGGAAGTCATTGATCCAGCCACCATTAAAAGCGAGAAGATCGTTTTTGGCGCCTCAGTCGAGCTCAAGGATCTCGACACCAATGAAGAAGTTACCTATCAAATCGTTGGCGTCGATGAAGCGGATGTCAAGCAAG
>JAYVXN010000150.1:0-7173 GCA_043785085.1 Bdellovibrionales bacterium
TTCTTTCGGCTGTTCATTGAGCGATGCGGGAAGCTCACGGGCATTTTCGCCACGAGCGAAGGCCAGGGGAGCCGCCAAAATGAGAGATAATAGTGCCGCCAGAAAAAATGCCAAAACAGCAATGCGCCGCACTCCTTCGCGCGGACTCAGAAGGACTGGCTTTAAATTCACCTGCAATGCCCCAAGTTGATTCGTCATTATGCCTTACTTAAGTGAAGGAGCTTTGGCTTTCAATTCACTCTCATTGTTCGCCACTTTATTTTTTGTAATCGAGCGAACAAAGGCGATCGCTGACCAACGGTCAGTTGCTGAAAGATGCGCAAACGACGCCATTGCCGAGCCTTTTAAGCCATGCTGAAGAACATCAAATAGTGCCAGAGAGGTTCCGGCCGTTTTCCATTTGCCTTCAACAAAATTTCGCGGCTTCGGATTGAGGCTGGCTCCAGCAGGTCCATCGCCCTTGCCTTCGGGGCCATGGCAAAGTGCGCAGTTCGTGGCAAAAACCTCTTTACCGTAAGCAATCACTTCAGGAGTGGCGACCCAGGGCTCCTTCAAGGTCGCAGGATCGATTTTATTCTCCCCACTTCCACCCGCGAGCGTATTTGTCGCAGCCGCTTTTTCCTGCATCTGCTTCACTTCTTTAAGGTCAATTCCACCTGAGAAAAAAGCAATGTAGATAAAGAATACGCAAGAAAAAACCATGCAAAACATGAACGTGTAAAGTCCGCTTTTATTATAGTCGTTTTGATCGACACTCATGGCTGCGTAGTTCTCCCGTAAGGATGTGCTGCTTGGTTCTCAGGGCTTGATTCTCATGCCTTGGTTCTTGGCCAGGAGATTTCTTCTGAGAACGCAGAATTGCTGAATCATTATTGCTTCTTGCTGCCCTTCCTAAATCTCATTTAAAACTTCTAATGGCAAGAATAATAAGGGGTTTGATTAGACACTGGCGTAGTTCACAAAGTCTTAAAACTGATTCGCTTTTCTTCGCTGGCGAAAAAAATTCTCTGCCCCATCCGCTCGACTAATTCGCAGCAAAAACCGCTGGGTTTGGTAATGCCTAATCATTAGGCATTGAACTTTTAAATCTAGAGTTTTTACTTTAGATCTTCTCTGACTTGCATCGCATTAAAACCTTGAGATTCATGATCTCTTAGAAAACAAGCATAATATTTAGGCAGTTTTTCAGATGCCAACATTTTTTGCATAGCATTGCATACTCATTTGATTGACTCGGCAATTAAACGCTCGATATAGCCCAGAGGCATATGACTATAAAATATAGCTTTCAAAATAAAAATGTCGTTGTAACCGGTGGCGCACGCGGAATCGGTTTTGAGATCACCCGTCAATTCCTTGAGGCCGGTGCTGCCGTGTCTATCTGGGAATACTCTGTGGAAAACTTGGAAACCGCCAAGAAAGAGCTGGCGGCCTTTTCCGGGCGCGTTCACTTTCAACAAGTCGATGTCTCAAAGCTCGCCACCGTTCAACAGGCGGCCGCTAGCCTCCCCTTTGCTGTGGATATCCTTGTGAACAACGCGGGCATCACCCGCGATAAGTCCTTTTCGAAAATGACTGAAGAGGACTTTGATGCCGTGATCGCCACCAATCTCAAAGGTGTCTTTAACGTCACTAAGGGCCTTTTGGAAAAATTCAATACGGCGAGCACCAATAAACGCATCATTAGTATTTCAAGTGTCGTCGCTCTTTACGGCAATTTTGGTCAGACCAATTATGTCGCGGCAAAAGCGGGCGTGATTGGCATGACGAAAACCTGGTCGCGCGAACTGACTCGTAAGGGCTTTACCGCTAATGCCATTGCCCCAGGCTTCACGCTGACGCCAATGGTTGAGCTCATGCCCGCAGAAGCGCGCAAAGCAATTGAAGACAAAATTCCGGCTGGCCGCCTCGGCAAAACGCAAGACATTGCTAACGCTTGCTTGTTCCTGGCCAGTGACGAAGCAGCTTACATCAGTGGCACTGTCATCAGCGTTGATGGCGGACTCGTCTGTTAATCGATGCCACAGACCATCGTTCATGACATCACCATGAATTATGAAGTCCACTTGGGGATGGCCCCAGTGGACACTCTCTTCATTCATGGAAATTTGGGCTCCAATCGTTGGTGGTATCCCAGCCTCGAAATTTGGAAGTCGCAGCCACAAGGGCAAGGTCGCATGATTCTGGCGGAATGGCGCGGCTGCGGTCAAAGCGGTGCACCCGCTTCAGAAGCTGAACTTCACCCCGAAAAACTCGCCGATGACTATCTCGAACTTTTATCTCAGCTCGGCTGCGAGAAAGTAAATTTAGTGGGTCACTCAACGGGCGGATTGATCGCTTTGTATGCACTCCTGAAACGTCCAGAACTTTTTCATCGCGCCGTACTCCTAGATTCAGTGAGTGCCACGGGTGTCGTGTTTCCGGATGAGTTTTTGGATCGCTACACCCGCATGAGCCAAGACCGCGAATTTTGCGGCAAAATCTTAAATCAGGTGATTTATCAAAACAATCCGAAAAGCCTCCTGTTCTCGCAGCTGCTCGATGATGCCATGAAAGCCGCAGGGCCCGTATGGCGGGGAATTCCATCACTGATTCGCAATATCAATATTCTTCAAGAGCTTCCGAAAATTCAGCAACGTGTTTTAATCTTACACGGAGAGTACGACGAAGTGTTGCCGATTTCTGGATCACAAACTCTCGCCCATGAATTGCCATTTGCGCGATTTATTAAACTCGAAAATCAAGGACATTCCACCAACATTGAGAATCCGGCGAGATTCGTCTCTCTGGTCAACGAATATTTATTCAAAGGATAACCTATGTCTCGCGCAACGATTGCCGGTACCGGAATTTATGCTCCTGAAAAAATCGTCGACAATCACTTCTTCTCAAAAAAATATGGCCGTGACCTCGACACTTTTTTACGCGAACAACGAAATATTTATTCTCGTCATTTTATGAGCGATGACCAGGCAACTTCGGATCTCATTCTTCCGGCGGCACATGAAGCGATGAAAAATGCCGGTATCACCGCCCGGGATTTAGATTTGATTATCATCGCCACGGATACGCCCGATTACGTTTCACCGTCGACCGCAGCGGTCGTTCAGTTTAAACTCGGTGCTGACCGCGCCGGTACTTTTGATTTAAACACCGCGTGCGCCGGATTCGTGACCGCAACGGATGTCGCAAATAAATTTATTGTTGCTGATGAACGCTATCAAAACATTCTCGTCGTCGGCGCCTACGGGATGTCGAAATATTTCGATTGGCACGATTACAAAGTGACTAGTGTATTTGCGGACGGTGCCGGTGCGGCGATTTTGCGACGTACAGAATCGACTAAGGAATGCATTCTGTCGTCCCACTTAGCCACCCAAGGTGTTTACCATGATTACATGGGAATTTATGCCGGTGGGACTCGCTTTCCAATATCAGAACACGCCATTGCCCACCGCCAGCATCTCCTGCAGTTTGTGAAGCGAATTCCGCCCGAAACCAATGGGGTCGAATGGCCGCGTTTGACCAACACAATTCTCGATCGAATTGGCAAGCGCGCCGACGATGTTCAACATTATTTTTTCACGCAGATCAATATTGGTAGCATCGTTGAGACCATGAACAAGCTTGGTCAGCCGCAGGCAAAAGCTCACAATGTGATGGATCGCTACGGTTATACGGGCAGCGCCTGTATTCCGATGGCGTTGGCGGATGCAGCTCGGCAGCATAAACTAAAAAAAGGTGAATTATTGATGCTTCTCGGTTCAGGCGGTGGCATGTCGATGGCTGCCATGGCCATGCGCTGGAGCTACGACACCTAAACAGTTTGTCTTTGTGGGGAGGGGATTCACCATGATCTATGAAACTGACTGGTTAAAAAAATGGGCGAAATTCTCACCGCGAGAAATCGCTTTCAAGGAAGCCGAAACTGGCCGTGAGTTTTCTTATGGCCTTCTTTACAAACAAAGCTGTCGGCTCGCGACTGAGCTCGAAAGACGCTTCAATATTCAGTCGGGCGATCGTCTCGCCGTGCTTGCAACAAATGAAATTGAGTTTCTCCCTCTGTTCTTTGCCTTACAACGTCTTGGCGCGATTTTGGTGCCCATCAGTTTTCGCCTGACGGCCCGTGAAATCAGCCATATCATTCAAGATAGTTCACCCAAGGTTTTGCTCTGTCAGCGAGCCTTTCATTCGACCCTTGAGCAAATCGATCCCAAAATCTTGCCTGAGCAGAAATGGTTATTCGATGGCGACGGTAGTCTGACCCAGTTCATCCATTCTGAAACTGAGCTTTTCCACGCAAATTCTGAAATTGAAACCATTCGCCGTGGTCCTCATGCTTGGGAGGTCGCCATGAACGCGACTCCCGAGAGTAATTGCCTGATTCTTTATACCTCCGGCACCACTGGTGCGCCGAAAGGTGCGTTAATTTCACATGGTATGCTCTTTTGGAATTCAGTGAACACGACGTCTCGCCTCAACATCAATCAAAGTGATGTGAGTGTCAGCTTTCTGCCGTTCTTTCACACCGGTGCCTGGAATGTGCTTTTGACCCCTTTCGTGCATCGGGGCGCCAAAACCGTTCTTCTTAAAAAATTCGAACCAGATCGCATTCTGGATATTTGCGAATCCGAGCGCGTGACCATTTTGTTTGGCGTACCGACCACATTGGATATGATTCACCAGTCTCCCCGCTTCAAGAAAGCGGACCTCAAAAGCGTTCGCTATGCGGTGACAGGTGGCGAGCCGATGCCGGTTGAGCTGATCAAAGCCTGGCAAGAAAAAGGCATCGCCATTCGCCAAGGTTTCGGACTCACCGAATTCGGTCCCAATGTGTTTTCATTGAACGAAGAAGACTCCATTCGTAAAATCGGCTCCATTGGTTTTCCAAATTTCTATATCGATGTGAAGGTAGTTGATGATTCTGGACGAGAAGTCGCCGTCGGTGAAACAGGAGAATTGCTTTTGCGTGGACCGATGTGCACTCCCGGATACTGGAATAATCCTATTGCAACATCTGAACTGATCCGCGGCGGTTGGCTCTTGACAGGTGATTTAGTCCGACAGGATGACGAAGGTTACTTCTATGTGGCTGGCCGCAAAAAAGATATGATCAAAAGTGGCGGCGAAAACGTTTATCCAGTTGAGATCGAGCGGGTTCTCAGCACGCATCCTGCCATTCGCGAAGTCGCCGTAGTCGGTGTTAAAGACGAAAAATGGGGCGAAGTGGGTAAGGCCTTTATCTCACTGAAGCCGAACGCTGAACTCGGTGCCGCTGAAGTTTTGCAATTTTGCACAAACAGTTTGGCCAAGTTTAAGATTCCAAAGTATGTGGAGTTTTTACCGGAGCTTCCGAAGGGCGATAGCGGTAAGATCCTCAAACGCTTACTGCGAAACTAAAGCGTATTCGCGCAACGGTGGCGGGCATAAGAAATCGACCCACCACCGTTGCCCGACCAAATCCGTCTCAATTTAAGAAGAGTCTAGAAAAAATTTATCTCTCGAAGTAGGTCCTTTTGACGCATAAACCGCCCAACGGCTGTTTAGGTTTTTGACGACTAGCTGGCCGGGCGACCTTCCTGGAGCCCGGACCGTGGAGGACGCTTGTCTCGTGCTGGTCCTCAGTTATAATAATGATATGTCGTATTTTCGCAGATTTTTAAAAATCTCTACCCTGTTTTGTGCGGTCCTGACCTGCTCCTCTTGTGTCACCAGCAGGCTCCATGATATTGAAAAAATACGCATGGGTATGGAGAAAGATCAAGTTCTTGAAACCACCGGTGGCCCCACCCGTGCCCAACGCTGGCACGGCCAGGACCGTTGGACTTATGTCTTCAAAGATCATGAATCGACGACGGTGCGTGAAATCCGTTTTATGGATGGTAAGGTCGTTTATGTTGGTGGTGAATATGTTCCGCCGGTCGCTGCCGAAGAACGCGATCGCCTCAATGAAGAATCAAACCACAAAGCCGAGGCAGATTGGAAAGAAGAGATCGCTAAAAACAAATCTCGTACACAACGCTTCTTTGAAGAAGGCATTGATGAATCAGATCAACCGGCGGCGGCGCCTGGTCCGAGCGATACCAAATAACTCATTTTTTCAAGGTAATGTGTTCAGACTCATCTGATTGTTCCGTCGCTGGATGGCGCTTAAACGGTGAGTGTTCACGCATTTCTTTGGCGATTTGGCTCTCCGGAATCGGAAATTTCAAGGCCACGGCCTTTTTCACCCGATCAAGCCTGCCGTCGAGAGTGAAGTCGCGCTCCATTTCAGAGACTGATTTGACGGTATAGCGGGAGTATTTACGCTCGGCCAAATCACCTTTTTCAGGATGATGAAAGCGCATATGTAAATACTCGGCATTTCGATCGGCTGAGATTTTTTCAAGCTCGTCATGTTTTCGCTTTATGTCAGCCATGATTTCTTTGAGAGCCCCTGGATCTTCGGTATTTTTCTTTTTCTCAACCAATTCGGAGATTTCTTTTTCATTCGCCTCAATTCTCTGAGTGTAGGAAATCATGTTCGACTCATGGGTGCGCCATTCTCCAGACCGAGCCTGGAGCGGCAAAAGTAGCATCAGCACAGGGAGAACTCTATGGACAGTCGACATAAATTCTTATCGGTTGAAATTGAGAAAAGATTGAGTTTGGTCCAGGCATGGTCGTTGGGCTAGTCCCGCATAAATCTTTTATGTGGTTTTCGTCAATTCAGTTTTTGCAAACTGACGGTCAAGAATCCAATTCAGTGATTGAAAATTGCTGCCACTTGATTTTCAATGGCAGCCGCTTCAGCCGGTTCACAAGGATCGAAGCTTTGATCGCGGACAGGCGCTCAATAACCAGCTTTCCGCCTTGGACGCCATTGAGGAGCGCATGCGTGTCCCACCCAAAGCGTGAATCGTCGAGTTCCTGACGAACGGCCTCTCTGATTTCTTTGGAATCAATTCCTTCGAATACTAACTGATAAACGAACGCGCCATTCTTACCTTGGGATAATTCGGAATTGGCATATTCATTGAGGTTCAGCGTATCGGCCGGATTGCTCCCCACGCCTTGTTCGATTGCGTGAGCCTCGGCCGACAGCATGGCATCGATCGGCGAAATAGATTGATCGAGCGAAGTCGCTTGCGGTGCCGTCTCTTGCTCTTTCGGAGTGTCAAATTGTAGAATTGG
>JAYVXN010000151.1:0-7124 GCA_043785085.1 Bdellovibrionales bacterium
ATCTTCGTCTTTAAACAGGCGTTGTGCGGGCTTGATCCAAGGCACCAAAGCAAAACTATAGAGAGCAATTCGATCCGGACGCATTTGCACGGTCAATTCTGCCATCTCTTTGATGGATTCAGGCGTTTGTTTCGGCAGACCATAAATCAAGTCAAAGTTCACAGACGAGAATCTCAGCTCACGTGCTTCACGCGTTAATTTCTCAGTGATTTCTTTGGGCTGGGTGCGATTCACTAAACGCTGGACCTCGGGATTAAAATCCTGAACACCCATGCTGACTCGAGAAAAGCCAAGTTCGCGCAGCACCCGCAAATGTTCACGATTGGTGCGGCGGGGATCGACTTCGATTGAACCTTCAAAATGCGCATCTGTTTTAACTTGTGCCATGATGGGTGCGATGAGCCGGCGCAAATTCTCTGGTGAAAAAAAAGTGGGCGTCCCGCCTCCCAGATGCATTTGCAAAAGCGGCCGCTGTCCCAGTTGCGGCACCTTTTTCAGGTAGGTATCCCATTCTTTCAGAAGGAGATGTAAATACGGCTCCTCGCGGCCATGATCTTTCGTGATGCTGGTATTGCAGCCACAAAAGCTGCACAGCGTTTCACAAAATGGAATATGCAAATACATCGACCAAGAGGCGGTCGGAGCTTGCATTGTCTGACCCAATTCACTGAGCCATTGCTCCGTGGTCGGATTGTCAGTCCAATAAGGCACTGTCGGATAACTGGTATAGCGCGGCGCTGGCACATCGTATTTTTGAAAAAGTTCTGTGGGCTTCATGCTATGATCTCCCGTACAAGTTGTACATAGCGACGCACATTGGCTTCTGGCGTTCCAGGGAGAACCCCGTGCCCTAGGCCCGCGACCCAACCGACTCGATCCGCAAGATTTAGCTCACGCAGTTCGCTCAAGTAACGGCCCGCCCATTTTTCAAATTCCGATGGCTCCATAAATAAAAGAGATTGATCAAAATTTCCCTGAACAAATCCCAGTTTATGAGTCGCGAGTGCTTGGCGCAGGTCCCAGCGGTGATCGAAGCCGAGACCAACCAATTGGCTCTTGTCGGCAAATAATTCATGTTGTAGATGCGGGGCCTGGACACCCTTGGCATAATAACCTAGTTTCTTCGGAAATTCGCGCACCAGACGTGCAATCTGCGGCACCACTTCGGTTTTATACAACTGCGGTGACAATTCACCGGCTGAGGTGTCAAAGAGCATGACAACTTCAGCGCCGCCTTCAAGCTGCAATTGAATATTACTGATCAGGAGCGGAATTAAAACATCACAAAACGGCGCAAACAGCCGAAGGTTCTTTTTGCTTTGCTCAAGACTGCCCTTATGTGAACTCTCAACGGCGTACGTAAAAAGTGTCCACGGCCCACCTATAAAACCGATTAAACTTTTATTTTCAGACAAAAGCTTTCGGGTCTTTTGCATTGCCGCTTTTTGAAATTCAAGATCTTTCAGCGCCTCTTTGACCGGTCTCAGATTTTTCATTGTTTCATTTGTCAAATGCCAGCCAAGTTCGGGAGCTGGGTCATAGGTCAGTCCCATCCCGAGAGCCTCAAGAGGAAAGAGCAAATCACTAAATAAAATAGAGACATCAAAATCAAAATCGCGAATCGGTCCGAGCGCGACTTCGGCCGCCAGATCCGGATTTTTACAAAGCTCCATAAACGAGTGCTGGGCACGGAGCTTTTGGTAATGCTGATGATAGCGCCCGGCTTGTCGCATAAACCAGATCGGCGGAACATTTTGCGGGACGCGATTTAAACTGTTTTGAAATTTTACATTTGCCATTGATACCACCTATGAACCATTTGTAAACCCACTCTTAATCCACTGATAACCGACACCACGAGCAGAGCGGATAAACTTGCCCGCCTCGTCGCCGAGAACTTGCCTGAGACGCACAATCGCATTGTCGACGGTGCGATGACTCGGAAATTTATCCTCACCCCAAACCTGATTCAAAATTTCATCCCGGCTCAAAACTCGCGGCGAAAATTCAATCAGAAGTTTGAGCAATTCAAAATCTCGAGTTTGTAAAAACTCACTCGTCCCATCAGCTTTGCGCACGGCGCGACGGTCAAAATCAATTTGCCGATCCGCACATTGCACAATATTCACGGGGGCATGATCTTTGAGGACATGCTCGATGCGAAGTAAAAGCTCGCGCAAATGAAAAGGCTTCGGAATAAACTCTGAGGCACCCATTTCGTAGCCTTCCAAGCGATTTTCGGCTGTATTCATCGCGGTCATGAACAAAAATGGCAGGTGTCGGCCAGATTTGAGAACGACTTTTGCAAAATCAAAGCCCGACCCGTCCGGCAGCCCGACATCGAGGATAAGTAAATCAAATTTATTTTTATCCAGAGCCTGATACGCTTCACCGAGGCTCTGGGCCCAGACCACCAGATAGGTTTCTTTTTCAAGGCGTTCTTTGAGAGTTTCGCCAAGTGACATATCATCTTCCAAGAGTAAAAGCTGCTTCATGCGACTCTCCCCTGAAGACTGAGCTCCACCAAGAATCCGCCGTCAGCCCCTTTATTAAACTTCACATGACCGTGCAGTTGCCGCACCAGAGTCACCACGAGGTGAAGTCCGATGCCGGAGCCACTGCTGGTGGAATGGCGCTCAAACATCCGGCCCAGTCGTTCGAGATTGCCGTTAAAACCTCGGCCATTGTCTTCAAAAACCAGACGCACGAGGCCCGCTCCGTGAGCGTCCGCACGGATGAGGACACGACTGGCTTTGCCGTGAACCACCGAATTTTGAATGAGATTCTTGATGATGCTCTCAAAGGCGCGTTGATCGGCATGCACCCAAACATCGCGCTCCACTTCGACCTGTAAATCTGGCCAATGATGCCGCAGTGGCATCAAGACCTGTTGGAGCGAAACGTCTTCTAAATAAAATTTTTCTGCCGAGTCAGAGCTGGCGAGAAAGAGTGAATTTTCAAGTTGCAACTCAAGGCGCACGGTATCTTTCACTAAACGGGCCGTGATTCGAGCAGGTGCCAAATCTCTAATTTCTTCTTGAAGGCTTTCCGCCTGCAGGCGAAGACTGGCCAGTGAGGTGCGTAAATCATGCGTGAACGCGGCAAAGAAGGCCTGAAGCTGCCGTGAGCGCCGGGTTTCAACGTAGGTGTAATAAAGCAGACTGAGACCACCGCCTAAGAGGAGAACAAAAAGCACGCTGCCTTCCGAAAGAAGCATACGCTGCATTCGGACCAACTCTCGCACCGATTCGTTTTTCAAAGAAGAGATCTTGTTTGCCTGCATCAGGCCAAACACTAACCACCAGCCCGCAAGCCCTAGCGTTGCGATCAACCATGCGATCACGCCGATCATTTTGAGCGAAGGGGATTTTACCTGCGAACTCATAGCACCTCAATTAAATAGAACGAACGGCCTTGACGATTTTCTCACTGGCTTCAGCCAAAATCTTTTCGGTGTGGGCTAAACCCAAAAAGCCGACTTCATAGCCGCTCGGAGCTAAGTAAACACCTGATTCCAGACAGCGATGAAAAATCTTTTTAAAGCGTTCGGCATGATCTTTCGGAATATCCGAAAGCCGACGTAGCGGCTTGCCGGCATCTTGGTGCATCCAAAACACTGAGCCTTGATGGGTGATTGTTAACCCTGGTAATTGACTTTTGAGTCCATCAACAAATTTCTGCGTGCGCAATTCAAGGGTCGCGAAAACGTTATCGCGCTTGAGTTTTTTCAAAGTCGCCAGACCCGCACGCATCCCCATTGGATTGGCGCTGAGAGTCCCCGCTTGGTAGACTGGGCCTGCTGGTGCCACTAACTCCATCACCTCACGCCGACCGCCGTAGGCACCGACTGGAAAACCGCCACCGATGACTTTTCCGTACGTGACTAAATCTGGTTTGATCCCGATCAATTCGACCATGCCGCCGAGAGCGACGCGAAAACCAGAGATGACCTCGTCAAAAATCACCAAGGCCCCGTGCCGGCGGGCAAGTTCGGCGATTTTTTGCAAAAATTCTTTGCGCTGCAAAAGCAAACCATAATTCGCCGGCATTGGTTCAATGATCACCGCCGAAATTTCAGCTCCGTGTTTGTCAAAAATCGTTGCAACGGCTTGCTCATCATCCAGCGGGGCCACGAGAGTTTCACCGGCCACTTGCTGTGAGACCCCGGCACTATCGCTCGATGCTTCACCGGCAAGGCCGCTTCCGGATTTCACTAAGAGAGAGTCGGCATGACCATGATAGCAGCCATCAAATTTTAAAACCTTATGGCGCCCGGTGGCCGCTCGCGCGACTCGCAAAGCACTCATCACGGCTTCGGTGCCCGAACTGACGAACCGAATTTTCTCCACCCAAGGCAAATGCGCCGTCATCCATTCGGCAAGCTCTAAGGAGTAGGGTTCACAAGCGCCAAAGCTCCAAGCCAGCTCCGTCGTTTCACGTACAACCTCGGCGATTTCGGGATCGCGGTGACCAAGAATCAATGGCCCAAAGCTCTGACAAAAATCAATATAGATTTGCCCTTCAACCGACGTCAGGGTCGCACCACTCGCGGATTTGAAAAATACCGGCGTGCCACCGACGCTTTTAAAAGCACGCACTGGCGAATGCACGCCGCCCGGTGCGACTTTGAGTGAACGTTCAAATAATTCTTTTGAAGTAGGATTCGCCATGCTGACTTCCTTTGCTGAAATTAAATTGATTTTGCCTGGCTGGACGGCGCTGTCAATACCTGGGCGCGCCAATCTTCGAGACTTAAAAAAACCTGAATCTGCGCGTGTGGGCCAAGACGCTGACGCAAGTGTTCGTTCGTCAAACCGGGACCTGAGGCATGAAATCCCTCGCGAATATGCGGGTACAGATGAAGGGCACGATCAAAACTTGAACCACTCATCCAGAAAAAATGGGTTTTCCCCTCTAAATGAGGCGGGTTGGCCCGCGGCTTTAAATGATAAGTTGCAAGAATCGTCATTCCGGGCGACTGTGCGCCCCCATCATGAGTGAGCTTGACCCACGGAATCTGCGACTTTTGTACAAGGATTTCAAGTCGAGGAGATTCACTTTCCCCCAACCCTTCGCTGGAGCCATTCACCCAAATTCCGCGCCCTGCCAATTTTCGCCAGGTCTGTAGGCCAGAACACCAAACAAGAGATTCAGGTGAAATCTTCCAACTAGCAGGAACTGCCGTTTCACGGGCCACCCAGAAATACGGCGCCTTCATCTGCTCAACCGCGAGATCTTCTCGCTCAAAAAACTGACTGTCATCATGCTGATTAGGAAAAATATTTTTTTCGGATTGAGCCGGAGGCGGCGCTGCGGCCCGCAGCGCAAAACGATTCAACGCTTCACCTTGATCAGTGATTCCACGCAAACAGGTGATTTCACCAAACGAGCGCTTAAGGACATTGATGCCGATTTTCTGATGACAGCCGCCACCATAACTTTTCAAGATGGCGCGTTCTTTTTCTACTGTTTGAAACGTCTCAGAGCAGTGAATGGCAGTTAAGAGCGATTTGAGGTCGGCACGCTTTTGATTGATTTCAATGGCCAAAGCCCCTTGCGCCGCAGCCGTCGGGTTGATGCTCAAAGGCATAACCATGAAGAGACAAGCCGCAAGAATCTGACGGATTTCTTTTTGTACCGGCGCATACTCCTCTGATTCAGCACTCAGGAGCCGATCAAGAGCCGCTTTCGCCACAATCAAACCTTCGACGTCTTGATCTAAAAGTTTTTTCAGTCGGGTGGGAATATTTCCACGCACGTTTTCAAATTGCAAAGAGTGCACCGAAACCGGTAAATGAGTGTGAAAAAAACTTTGCAAATTATGGGCACGCCGTGGTGAGGAGGTCAATATCCGCAGCAGTCCCGTTTGAGTGACCGTCGCGAGTCGGTCCTTACGAAATAAAAAAAGATCGCGTGCATCCGCTCTTGGCAGAGTTGCGACAATCTCGGTCTCATTCCTAGCTTCAGTTGGTAAGTCCTTCCAAGAATGAACAACCAAATCCACTGTTCCGGAAATGAGGTCATTTAGAAAGTCTTCCGTGAACACGCCTTTTTCTGGCATCTTCCAGAGCGGATCGGTTTGATTGAGGTCGCCGAGTGAAGCGCGAAATTGAAATTCGATTTCGAGGTGCGGATGAGCTTTTTTTAATTCACGAGCGACACTTTGCGCTTGAAGCCGGGCGAGATCACTTTGCCGGGCGGCAATCGTCAGGCGCATAGATCTTCCCATCCAAATGGACGGTACTCAATGTGTTGGCGACGGGCCTGTGCCAGTGAAGCAGTTTCAAGTAGCGCCATTTCACGTGCCTTTTCGGCTTGTTTTTGATTGCCGGAGATTCTTTGCAAGAACGCATTTAAATCAACCAATCGAACGGCTGGTGAGACAGCGAGCGTATCGTGAGCGCTTTCTCCGCGCAAATCGGCAATATAACGAGGCTTGGAATCTTGCAACCAAGTGCCAATCCAGGACGCGGGCATGGGTGCCGCCACGACCACGGCTTCAGCCTGAGTGAGCTCTGCTTGATCGTCTAAGCGGTGCAATTGTACCGGAAACGCGGCGAGATCTTTTTTGGCTTTGCTGAGATCTCGGCAATGCACATGAACGCGAATTCCTTCTTTGCAAAGCCACGGCAAAATTTCTTGCACCAAATGACCCGCACCCAAAATATGCACATCAAGCAAACCCTTGAGCTCGCGACGCAACACGCTGCCATAAGACTGGCTGCCCAAATCGACTAGATAACTCTGGCGAACTTTTTTGGCATCTTCAAAAATATTTTGAAAAAAACGGCGCCATTGCAAACCCGACGAGGTGTTCGGAATAAGGAAATCGGCCACGGCATTTTTGAACTGACCGTAGACTTCCGTTTCGCCAATTAATGGCGAATGCAACCCGCAGACCACCTGTAAACAAAACTCATAAGCCTCAAAGCCGACATAGACCTGATCATCTGGCTCCAGTTTCAAACTCGCTAATTGGGCCTGTTCGCCAAAGGCGATCTTGCGCAAGCAAGTTTGCCAAAGCAACCAAGAGCCCTGAGCAGTTTCAGAGACTTCAAAGGCTTGCGCCGATTTACGATGGATGAGCAAAAGGTCATTGACCATAGTCTATGTTGTAACTTTAA
>JAYVXN010000152.1:0-2118 GCA_043785085.1 Bdellovibrionales bacterium
CACTGACGACAATAAAACAAATGGCAAAAAACGTTCGAGCCCGCATTGAATGCCTCCGGTCATGTGCAACCGTCGCTCGGAGCTGGATGTTGCATGCCACTTACTGTCTTTAGGTCCCCAGTCTCGATACGCGTCCTGGTGTCTTGCAGTAGCTTTTCCATGTTTTCAGGCAAGCACGCCCCGCTGTCGATTATTGACTGAATCTTTGCCCCATCTTCGTTGTTGATTTGCGCCTCAAGTCCTGACGTGTTGACTGAACCCGGATTTGATATTGTGCAGGCAAGGCTTAGTAACGTGATTGCTGACATCATATGGCGGTTCCCCTTTTTGTGCGTTGTAAAAAGAGATCAGGATTGATCTCTAGTTTTTCAAGACGTCTCAGAAAATTCGTGAGCGGAAGCCCAACGCGGGCCGCAGCCTCAACTCGGGTCCGCGAACCTTTAAGCGCGGTAACGATAGCCCGGCTCTCAAAACGCTTGGTGGCTTCGTCAAGCGGGAGGCCAGAATCGGCGTCCAGTTCCACATCAGTCATCAAATCGCCATCAAGGTAGCGTCGAAAATCCGTGGGATTCACGACATCCGTGCGGCAGTTGGTGAGCATCCGCTTTACGGCGTTCTGGAGCCCCCGCACGTTCGTAGGCCACGGCTGCTTTTTCATCTCAGTAATTGTGCTGATGCGAATCTGGCGTTTTTCGGTGGCGGGCCTAGATTCGTTGAATTCGTCTTGAATCATTCGCACCAAGGGCTCGATGTCGTCGGGCCGCTCGCGGAGCGCCGGAACGTTCACCACCAAAGCGCTCACCCGCTCCAGCAAATCTGGTAAGAATCGCCCATCCTTCAATCGCTGCTTAATATCTGGCTGCACAGCCGCCACGAGCTTAAAGTTCACCGATGTTTCTTTGCCGGAGTTGTCGCCGACACGGCGAAATTTCATTTCCTGCAAGAACCGTAAGAGTTTGGACTGAGCCGCTACTGGGAGCTGATGCAGCTCATCCAGGAACAGAACGTGGCCATGGGCCTGCATGACAAGCCCTGGCGTATCATTTTTCGCGTCGGTAAATGCGCCCTTCACATAGCCAAAAAGTTCGGACTCCAGCATGTTTTCGCGGTTAATAAACGCGGCACAGTTGAGAGCGACAAGGTTTTTCCCCTTGGGCACGAGCGCATTTGCGACAAGCTCTTTTCCTGAACCCGTTTCGCCGACGATGAGAGTTGAGTATTTCGAATCGCGCGCAGCGCGAACTTCCTCTAGCACTTTATGCATAACTTGCGAGCGGCCTACGATGCCTTCGGCTTCGAGTTCTCGCTGGGTCTTAGATTTCTCATAGACTCCAGAGCCAAGCACCCGGTTTTCATTTTCGAAAACAGCGACCGCGCGCATGATTTCGTTTCGGATTTCCGCAGGCCCTGCGGTCTTGTCCACGAATCCGTCAGAGCCTGCGCGAAGCTGGTCGGTGAGGTACTCGGTTTGGAAGTATTGGCTGGTGAAGAGAAAAATTTGTTCACTGCTTAATCGCCGGAGGTGACGACAAACATCGCCGCCGGTCATATCGGGAAGACGGTAGTCGATAACGACTATAGCGAAGCCGTAGAGGTCTTGGCGAAAAGCATGAATCCCCTTAGCACCAGTTTCGGCCCAGACGATTTCCACCGGCTGATCCAAGAGCGCGAGACAAACGGCATCGTAAAATGTCTCGTCATCTTCAATGAGTAGAATTCTATGCTTCATCAATAACCCCTCCTGAACACCCTTCCGAGTACTGCAAGGAAGCAACGCTTAGGCCAACAACGTACTAAATGAGTTTAGAAGAATGCTTTCAGGGTCTTGACGATTCCTCGAGGCGCGGGGCGGGCGACTTTCGACGCAAAACCCTGTAACAAGTACCTGACTGAACGACACCACTTTGGCGCGCCTGGCCATTATGGCCCCACGGGGTCTTGTACCTTGAGTTCCCGGCCACAAGGCTCGAAATCCTGATCCAAGTTGGCGGGGACCTATAAACGCGGGCGTGAGGGGCCACCAGGTTCATCAAAACGCATTGAACGCCCTCGCCCGGAGCCCTGTCCCCCGAGCTTTATAGGCTTAAGACTCGCGAAATCGGCCAAGGCCCCTGGAGC
>JAYVXN010000153.1:0-2118 GCA_043785085.1 Bdellovibrionales bacterium
TTATAACTAATTGAAATTAGGCGATAAAAAATTCCCAGGAAACAGTGCGGCGACTAGCGGAATGTAGGATCAATGAGCTCTCTCGGGGAACAACTGCTAGAATGTTTATTGGTTTTCACGACATTGCGTTTGGAAATGAATTGGCAAATGCACCCAGTAGGTCATATACAGCTTGAAACTAGCCAGCACTTACGCGATAAAAATAATGTGGCCACCAAAAAATTGCCGCCATCAGTAAAGTTGGTTCAAAGTTGAAACACAGACCGAAGTGCCGGATGCGAAAATCGCGCAACTCCGATTCTCAGAAGAGAAGCGCCAGGCAACTGCCGTTGTTTACCTAATGAAACCTTCGCAGTTTTTTGACACTGAGAGCTGTATTTCGAACAGTTGTTTTCTCCATCCCAATCTGAGTGGGCCGCACGGTCAGACATTAAATCCACGTATCAATAAGCAAAAAATACAAGGCATTGCTAAGCAAATGCACAACTTTATCTTAGAAATGTCGCACCCTTGCGTTGGAGCGCAATCGGTATACCGGCAAATGAGTTACCGGTGGGGCATTTACGACCGCATTGGCGATGAATCGGCAGCTGATGGCCTGGCCCGTGATCTTGCGCTTTTCATCGAGTATATGGACTCTTCGCGATCTGACTTTACGAGCTTTTTTGCGGTTTTCACGGAACCTGTTAGCCTCACTCAGCTGGAGTTCGAGAATTATCTTTGGAAGCAGCTTGGCCTTCTAGACAAAAGAAGCCGGCCACATTTTAGGTGGAATCAAGAAGTGAGCGATGATCCCACCAACCCTCGTTTCGCCTTCAGCTTCGCGGAAAATGCCTTTTTCGTTGTCGGTTTGCATCCAGGCAGTTCGCGGCTGGCCCGTGCGTTCGCATATCCCGCAATCATTTTCAATCCGCACTCGCAGTTCGAGCGACTTCGCGGCGAAGGCCGTTTTGAGCAATTGAAGGCAACAATCCGTAAACGCGACTTCTCGCTTCAAGGAAGTCATAATCCCATGTTAAGTGATTTTGGAAGCGTCAGCGAGGCGAGCCAGTATTCAGGTCGGAAAGTCGAACCCGGATGGCAATGTCCTTTCCGTTCCGCAGGCCCAAAGCAACAAGGCAGGGCCTAATTGCTCTTAACACTTCCTGATCCACAGAAAGGCCACTAAAAAATGTCATCTGCTATTCGTCGAAGATTGGAACCCCAAACTGGTATCGCGTTCGAGCTCAAGGAAGGGCAACGCCTTTGTGTGATCGATTGCGAAGGTGAACAAGTCTCCGACCTTATTTGCTATGACCGCAAAGATCCTAGAGAATGGCTATCTTCAGGACGAAGCCTTGATTACAATGAAACCGTTTTTCTCACTAAGGGTCACCGGCTATACTCAAATCGAAGCAATGTTATGATGACAATTGAGGAGGACACCGTCGGAAGGCATGATTTCCTTCTCACTCCCTGTAGCCAGGAGACCTTCGAGATCATTTATGATCACAAGGGGCATCATCCGAGCTGCTTTGAGAATCTATTTACAAATTTGGCTAGTTACGGCATTGAGCCGGACCACATCCCCACAACTTTCAATATTTTCATGAATGTCGAGCTCAGTTCTGCGGGAAAAATCTCGGTCCTTCCTCCACTTTCTAAAGCGGGAGATAAGATAATTCTTCGAGCGGAACGAGACTTGATCGTCGGCCTCACCGCCTGTTCGGCTGAGATGTCGAATAACTACAAATTCAAGCCGATCGGGTTCGAGATCTATGATTCATGAAACCAAACGGCTGTTCATTCGACCTTGGCTCTTAGAAGATGCAGCGGATTACCTGAGACTTTCTTGCGACGAAGGCTTCAATCAGTTTGTGATCACTGAATATCGACAGGAGAACATGGAGGAAGCTTTGAGGTGGATAAGGGACCAGCGCAGGGTGTTCGCCTGCACTGAGCTCGGAATGTGGCCAGTGCGCGAAAGGGACTGTGGGGAGCTTATTGGGATCTGCGGACTTAGAAAGCTCATCGTGGATGCTAAATTGCCTGAGCGAGTAGAAATCACTTATCGCTTTAGGAGGGATCGTTGGGGAAAGGGCTTTGCAACCGAGGTCGCTCTTGCTGTCCTCAATCATG
>JAYVXN010000154.1:0-7110 GCA_043785085.1 Bdellovibrionales bacterium
TACGTTGAGTCCAGATTTTCTGAGCAAGTCGTCAGATTCGGGCTTCTGGAGCAAGCGTCAGCGGTTCCGACCGAAAGTTTATGCAACATTGGGGTTAAAACAGCGGGCGCGGTCTTCTTTGCTGGCATGGGCCGTGAGGGCAATGATCGGCTTTTCAAAACCCTTTTGCCGCAATGCAAATGTGGCTTGATAACCGTCCAAGACGGGCATTTGAATGTCCATTAAGACCACATCGTAAGCCCCGCCTCTCGTCAGTGAAGCGGACTGGCGCTCCTAAACTCATTCGGGAGGACCACAAAATCTTAGACGGCTTTAAAGTTCAGTCCGTCGGCAGTTGCGGTGACTCTCACTATTGAGCCCGCTTTCAACTGACCAGAAAGTATTTCTTTGGCCAAGTGGTTGAGCACCTCAGTTTGAATCACCCGTTTCAATGGGCGCGCGCCATAGACGGGATCAAAGCCTTTTTGCCCAATGTAGTTAATAGCCTGATCGTCGAACTTCAATTCGATTTTCTTATCAGCCAAGCGTTCTTGGACCTGCGCCAATTGAACGCGCACGATGCCGGTAATTTGTTCTTGTCCTAAACTATTAAAGATCACGGTTTCATCGATGCGATTAAGAAACTCAGGTCGAAAATGGGTGCGCAAGACTTCGTTAATGACTTTTTCGCGATCGGTTTTGGTTAAATGCGTGTCTAACAACGCGTGTGAACCTAAATTTGACGTCATAATCAAGACCGTATTTTTGAAGTCCACAGTGCGGCCCTGTCCATCAGTGAGGCGCCCTTCATCAAGAACTTGCAATAAAATATTGAACACATCAGCGTGCGCTTTTTCGATCTCATCGATAAGAACGACGCTATAGGGCCGGCGGCGCACGGCCTCGGTCAACTGCCCGCCCTCTTCATAACCGACATACCCGGGAGGGGCACCGATGAGTCGAGAAACCGCATGTTTTTCCATATACTCGCTCATATCGATGCGAATCACCGACTGATCTGTATCAAATAAAAACTCGGCCAAAGCTTTAACCGTTTCGGTTTTTCCGACGCCAGTGGGCCCCAGAAACAAAAAAGTACCGATCGGTTTATTGGGATCGGAAATTTCAGCCCGAGCCCGGCGGATCGCATCCGCCACGACCGTCAGTGCGGCCTCTTGACCGACCACTCGTTTCTTAAGAGCGTCTTCCATTTGCAAAAGTTTATCAGTTTCACTTTGCAACATGCGCGAGACGGGAATACCTGTCCATTTGGCCACGACTTCGGCGATTTCTTCAGGGCCGACTTCTTCGCGAAGCATACGGTTTTCAGATGATTTCTGGGATTCGACTTGGGCGTTGAGCTGCACCAGTTTCTTTTCGAGTTCTGGAAGACGACCGTATTTTAATTCTGCGGCTCGCTCCAGTTGGCCGGCGCGCTCAGCCTTTTCGGATTCAGTTTTGAGGCTATCGATTTTTTCTTTGACCTCTTTCAGAGCGACGATGCCATGTTTTTCGGCTTCCCATCGTGAGCGCAATTCGCGAATCTGCGCCTCAAGTTCTTTGAGATCTTTTTCTATGATTTGCAAACGTGAACGTGAGTTCTCGTCTTTTTCTTTACGAAGAGCTTCGCGTTCGACCTGAAGCTGCATTTTTTTTCGGTCTAATTCATCAACGGCAGCAGGCACGGAGCCGATTTCAATGCTCAGGCGGCTCGCGGCTTCATCCATCAGATCGATGGCTTTATCAGGTAAAAAGCGTGACGTGATATAGCGATGCGATAATTTCACTGCGGCGATCAAGGCTGAATCTTTGATGCGAACCCCGTGGTGCACTTCATATTTTTCTTTTAGACCGCGTAAAATGGTGATGGCATCTTCGACATTCGGCTCGTCGACAAGGATCTGCTGGAAGCGCCGCTCAAGGGCGGCATCTTTTTCGATATATTTGCGATACTCATCCAAGGTCGTGGCACCGATGCAGCGCAATTCACCGCGCGCCAAGGCTGGTTTCAGGAGCTGGCCTGCGTCCATGGCTCCTTCTGATTTTCCGGCCCCGACTAAAGTGTGCATTTCATCGATAAACAAAATGATTTTACCATCGCTGCCCGTTACTTCTTTAATCACGGCTTTGAGCCGATCTTCAAACTCGCCGCGGTATTTCGCACCAGCGATCAATGAACCGAGATCAAGGGCGATGAGTTTCTTGCCTTTGAGCACCTCAGGCACATCGCCTTTGACGATGCGATTGGCGAGACCCTCGGCGATCGCGGTTTTACCCACGCCCGGCTCGCCAATCAGAACCGGATTGTTTTTCGTACGGCGTGAAAGAACTTGGATCACGCGGCGAATTTCTTCATCGCGGCCTATCACCGGATCAAGTTTGCCATCTGCCGCCATTTCGGTGAGGTCACGGCCATATTTTTTGAGAGCCTCAAATTTGCTTTCCGGATCGTCATCGGTGATTTTTTGATTGCCACGCATTTTCTTCAAAGCCTCCGTAAAAGCCGCATTGGTCATTCCATACTGAGAGAGCCAGCGAGCGATTTCTGGAACAGCACCATGCAAAAGTGCCGCAAGAAAATGCTCGGTTGAGATATAGGCATCATCCAGTGTCTTTGCTTCATGTTCCGCTTGTTTAAATAATTTGACCATGCGCGGACTGGCGACAATGCGCCGAGATTCACCTGAAACCAGGGGCAGTTTCTTGAGCGCATTTTCGACTTCATTCAACAAGCCCTCGAGGTTGCCGCCGGCAGCCCGAATCAGATTAGGAACCAGACCGTCTTCTTGTATCAAGAGTTGCAAGAGCAGGTGTTCGGGTTCAACTGCCGAATTGTTCCGTTCTTCTGCCATTTCTGCCGCGAATTGCATGGCATCTTGGCTTTTTCTGGTCATTTTTTCGACGTCGCTCATCGATAACCTTTCAAGGGAACAATTGTTTTACAAGCCACTGGCTCTCCATTAAGATGAGGCCAAAAAGGATCTTGTCAATGTCAGAGTCGCCCGGTTCCCGCACTAAACCTTCTAATTCTCGTTATATCGCTGTGGCAAAAGGGCCAAAACCGTCACGCAAGCGGCGGCCCCGCAAGAGCATTCGCTTGGACCGCGTCAACCCTCAGGATTTCGCGAAATACGAGATGATCTTTTGTTGTGAGCAATGCTCTCATTTTGATAGCGTCAATACACTTTGCACCATCGGATTCAAAGCGCAGCACACCCGTGAGCGGCAACTTGAGCTGTATAATCTTACCGGCGCTATGGCGTTTTGTCGTTTTCTGGAAATCGATTGAGGGAATTCTTGCATTGGTTCAATTTGGGCGAGCACAAACTGCTCACTTTGCTTGCCATCGCGGTCATAGGGACGCTGTGGTTTTATTTACGGATTGATCTGCGGCGGCGGTCGACTTCAGTCCATGCACCGCAAGCGCTCACGGAATCCCAGTTCATCGAAATTGAAGATGCGAATATTCATTACTACAAATCTGGACATGGTCCGCATTTGATCTTGCTCCACGGAATTGGCGCCTCCGTCTATATATGGCGTTTTCTAATGCCCTATTTGGCCAAGCAGTTCACCGTAATCGCCATGGATTTACCGGGATTTGGCAAATCCAGCAAAGACGCCCTTGGTGACTATGGCCTTGATGCTCAAGCTCGGCGAATTTTACAAACTCTGGAAAAACTCGAAGTCCGCCAGGCCATTGTCGTCGGTAGTTCCATGGGTGGCGCGCTGGCTCTGTGGCTGGCGAAACTTCAGCCGCAGCGCTTTTCTAAAATCGTGGCACTCAACCCCGCCGCCGATTCGCGCCTGGTGCCAAAATCAGTGGTGCATTTACGAAATATCGCGCCACTCTTCAGCAAGTCCCTCAACCGCTTCACTATGCGCACGATTCTACAAAGGGTCGTGTCCCGCAACGAGCTTCTCAGCGGCGAAGTCATTGATGCCTATCTCGAGCCGTATCGAAATTCGGGCGATGCCTTACGCATTGTCCTCGCTGCCACCGCTCTCCTGGCGGATCACCGTCTGCCAGCGGAACTAAAAGACCTAAAAAGCGATGTCCTCATACTTTGGGGAGAAAAAGATAAAATGGTGCCCAAGAGAAGTGTCATGCTGCTCGTGCAGACTCTCCCACGAGCGACCCTATTCACGCACCCTCAGGGCGGCCATCACATCATGGAAGATGATCCCGAGTGGGCAGCTGAAAAAATTCTCGAATTTCTCCTGTCAAAATAATCTCCCACCTCCTCATTTCGTCCAGATTTCCTAGCATAAAGTAAAGTCGAGTCGCGCCCAAAGGGTGCTTTCGTCTTAGGACCTTTAGCGGTTTTTTAAAAAAAATCCCATTGAACATGACGATCAGGTCTCACGTCCTGTCAAGAATCCGACCTCGCTCCCGAAGAGTGTGATGTCTGTTGAATCTTACTTTAGATTCCCACAAGGCGCAGGAGTGCCCGGGGAGTAGGTCAGACTCTCTTAGATGATTGAGTAAACGAGAAAGGAGGCAGTTCAAGGAAGATCGATTCTGTACAAGGAATAGATTGTATCTCAAACAATATGTACGCGGCTCGGATGCCGGCCCCAAGCCAAAAAAATGGGGATGTTACACAAGGAGGTTTTTAAAAATGAATTTTAACGGAGGATAACTAAAATGGGTTTTCGTATTTCAACTAACGTCGCGTCAGTGAACGCGCAAAGAAATCTCGGCGAGAGCCAGATGAAGATCAATAACAGCATGAGCCAGCTCGCCAGCGGTTCACGCATCAACAAAGCAGCCGACGATGCGGCTGGTCTCGCGATCAGTGAAAACTTGAAGGCGCAGATTCGCTCAACTCGTCAAGCAAATCGTAACGCTAACGACGGTATCTCTCTCGTGCAGACGGCTGAAGGCGGTTTGAACGAAATCGGTAACATCGTGGTTCGATTGCGCGAACTTGGCATGCAAGCAGCTTCTGATACAGTTGGTGACACTGAGAGAGGTTTCATTAATAAAGAAGTGATGCAGCTCAAGGATGAAACGCAGCGTATTTCTCAAGTTACGACTTGGGGAAAAACGAAACTTCTTGATGGATCAAGCCCTACTTTTGATTTTCAGGTCGGTATTTTTAACAACGACTTCGAGGATCGTATCAGCTTTAACGCTTCTGAAAACATTGCCACACTGGATGCACTTGGCATTTCCGGCATCGATTACAGCAACAAACAAGGTGCTCAAGAAGCTCTTGGTAAGCTGGATTCGGCTCAAGAAGGTGTTAACCGAATGCGCGCCAATCTGGGTGCTCTGCAAAACCGTTTGACTTCGACTGTGACCAACTTGGGAGTCGCAGAAGAAAACATGGCCGCAGCCAACAGCCGTATCCGTGACACGGATATCGCCTCTGCGACCGCTGAGCAAACTCGCAACCAGATCTTGTTGCAGGCTGGAACAGCCACTTTGGCTCAAGCCAACAGCAAAGATCAGCTTGCCTTGAAGTTACTCGGCTGATCATAAGTCTGATTTTTGAATGTAAGTCGTGGGCCCGGTTCAACACCGGGTCTTTTTTATTGCATCAATCAGAGATCGATCATTTCCGTTTCGCGACAATCCCCTTCTGCGACGCAAATTCTTCGCTCTGCCGCATCGCATTTGAATTCGCAGTTTTGTGCAATCCGTTAGCAAATTTTTCGACTTTCCGACGATTGCTGCCATTTTAATCAGTTTAATCAGTGCATGAATCAAGTTCGGTATTTCGACCATGTTTTTGGCAGGCAATAGTGCCAGGAAAATTTAAGTTACAAAACTGCCAGGCCGATAGTCTTGCATACTTTACGAAAATTAACTGCGTAAAGCGTGAGGAGTTTCTATGAGCCGTGCTACCATAATAAAAAAACCTATCACCTCGTTGCTCGCATCTGCCGCGCTCTTAACTACTTTTGGCTGTAGTCCTGGTTTTCAGACTTCGGGTTTAGGCACGTCCACGGCACTTAATAGTGTATCTGGAACGCCACCCGACCCAAATTCTACGACCCCGCCGGCGACACTCCAGAGTGTGGATTTGAACGGCTCGATCAATGGCGGCCGTTTTAACAAAACCCAGGTGATTAGCCTGGATATCCCCAATAAAATGCTGGTCGTGACTTTGCCGATGCTGGCGAACCCATTTTTGGCCGGAGTGAGTGCGCAAATTCCAGTGACCGGCGTGACCGGCGCGACAATTGGCGTGCAAACTCAGCCTGATGGCAGTTCAGCGATCGTTTTACATATGCCATTAGCAAACATCATTCGTGGAGTGAATTTTCCGACGCCCACCGCACTTCCGAATGGCGACCCCTTGCCGGGCGTGCCCACCGCTGAACTTCCGTCTGTCGCCGTTAGTCTGAATCCGGCTAAAAACATCACCGCAACGATCTATTTTTCGAAACAAATGGTCGGAATCTATGTGAACACTCCTTTTGACCCGTTTATCAGTTTAACAGTCCCGGTGCGTAACAGCTCTAAGACTAAGATTCTGGGCTACTTCTCCACAGTTCCGGCAAAGAAACCGGCTGCGAACGGCGGTTTCTTTGTCTCGGCTTTAATTCCTGACGATATCGCGCGCGTGATCGACAATAATATTTAAGCCGACTTGAGGATAGCCAAAATTTTTTCTAGTCAGCGCAGCTTTTCCTAGTTTAGAGTGGGGTCAGCGATCACGATTTGACCCCGAGATAAAGTTTGAAGAAGCTAGAAGAAGCTAAAGGAGAAGCAAGCTATGGCAAAGAAAACGAAAAAAGCTGCAACTAAGAAAGCCGCCAAAAAAGCTCCGGCTAAAAAAGCAGCCAAAAAGACAGTTAAAAAAGCGGTAAAAAAAGCGGTAAAAAAAGCTACCAAGAAAGCGGTTGCTAAAAAAGCAACGGCCAAGAAAGCCGCTCCAGCAAAAGCAACGGCCAAGAAAGCCGCTCCGAAAAAAGCTGCAGCAAAAAAAGCTGCAAAAAAAGCAGCTGACAAGCATACGCTCAATGGTATGCATGATGAGCATGGTCACCACGAAGGCGCTGAACATGAAGAAAATGAGCATGGTCACGTTGCCAACAATCCGGCTCTTGAAGAAGAATTGGAAGAAGACCATTTCACTGAGCCCGAAGGCAGCACCTTTGAAGATGATGACGATGATG
>JAYVXN010000155.1:0-7104 GCA_043785085.1 Bdellovibrionales bacterium
AGCCGGTCTTCATCTTCTTTAGAGTACACGGGGTGACCAGTCTCGAACTGCTGCGTACTTGGCAGGCGTAAGCCACGCTCCAGCGGCATTCGCAAATAATGATCAAGGCGTTCAATACCGGTCATCGCCTCTTCAAATTGCGCCATCCACTCAAAAAACATCTGCATGCTGGTTCCGGCCAAAGCGATAAAAGCAAAAGCCACACCCATGGCGCCGACACTCATCAAATGATGGGTGAGGAGAAAGTAACCGCCCAGACCGGTCAAAAGAAGCAGGAATAAAGACATCAGCGACATCTTCATAGAAAATCCGAGCACGGCTCGATAAGTCTGCAACCGCTGCGCCAAATAAGAATCATTGAGTTTCGCAAAGCGCTCGTAAAAGCTATTTTGCCGGGTAAAGATTCGAATGCTACTGGCGCCATACGCCGTTTCAGCAAAGTGGGCGATGCTCGGCGAACGAATGCTCGAAACGGCTCGCCGCTCCCGGCGCAGCAGGTCCCGATTGGCCCGATAGATCTGGTAATTTAAAAATCCCACCAAAAGAAAAATCGGAATCAAAATCGGGCTCGAGAAACAAATCAAAACTGATATCGCCAGCAAATCAAAAATAATTGCAAAAAATTCCGCGAGCGGTCCGCCAAAAACTCGAAAGACATTGCCGTAATCACTTGAAAAGCGAGTCATAATCCGACCCGCTGGAGTCGTATCAAAAAAGCGCATCGTCAGCCGAGAAGTTCGCAAGGTGACTTCGTCATAAATCTGACTGACCGCCCGAGCCGAATTGCGCGAAAAGCCGATGCGATAAGTTAATGTGCAAAAAAATCCTATTGTGGTGAGAATCGTTAAGAGCACTAAGAACTTTTGGCTGGTAAAGCCTGCAAAATACGCTGGAATTGGCTGGCACTGAGCGGGTGCTCGACAAAGTGAATCAACCCAAATGCCAATCAAATTGGCATTTGATAACAAGAGAATTCGGCCGATAAAACCAATCAGCAAAAACCATAGTATTGGCGTTCGCACAGGCCGATAAGCCTGGCGGAGGGTATCAAATGTTGAACTGGCGTAACGGCCTTGAAAATCCGTTTCATGCTCGATAAATTTCTTCGCTTCAGCCATTACAACTGCCTCTCTGCCAAGGTGGCGGCAGCTTGAACTTCGGAGCGAGAAACTGAGGCGATAAAGTTTTTAAATCGGACGGATTTGGCACTGAGTTCAGAAAGCGTGCCGATTTCGGCAATTCGCCCTTTTTCCATCACAAAAATCCGGTCGACATGTTTCAAGACCGACAAGCGATGCGTGATCAGAATTCGGCTTTGCTCGCGCCACGCTCCTGAAATCAAGTGCTCAACTAGATTTTCCTCTGTGTCGACATCGACCGCGCTCAAACAGTCATCCAATAAGACAATGGGTCGCGAAAAGAAATGGGCTCGGGCCAAACCTACGCGCTGCCGCTGACCACCAGACAGGTTGACACCGCGCTCACCGATTTCAGTTTGCAATCCATCAGAAAGCCGCTCCGTCGCAATATCGAACTGCGCGAGTTTCAGGGAACGACGCACTTGTTCCTCTGTGATTGGTGCGGCCCCATATTCAAACACAATGTTTTCAAGCAAAGAGGCATTCATGACAAAGGCTTCTTGCGGAACGTAAGAAAAAAATCGCCGCCGCGTTTGAGCCGGGAGGCTCAGAAGATTTCGGCCGCTCACCGTGAATTCAGAAAACGTTGCGGCCGATTCACCCATGAGCGACAGCAACAAAAGCGATTTTCCACTGCCGACTTCGCCCACCACCGCGATGAACTCGCCAGGCGCAACCGAGAAAGAGATATTATTTAAGAGTTTGGCTTGCCCGACCTCAAGATTCAAGCCGGAGACACGCAAGACTCCTGACGCCTCAGCGGCAGGAGCGGCAGGAGCAGCATGATCAGGCAACTGTAAATCGGAAGAATCGTGCGGTGAACTCTCGCGCAAGAAACTCTCGACCCGGCGAATAGAGGTCAACGCATCAAGCGAAAAAGTAAAGACCCATGGAATTTGCCGCAATGGCCGCGCTAAAAAAATCCCAAAAATCCAAAGCAGCGCAAACAATTCGCCTGGCGTGGTTTCTCCACCGCGCAGAAACACCAAAGACCCAATGCCAATTAAATTGATAAAGAAACTAATCGAAGATCCAACCGAAGCCATGAGCTGACCGTTCGTCACCATTCGGATGCGGTTTTGCGTTTCTTCAATTCGTTTCGAAAAGATTTTCGTCTCAAACTTTTTCGTCCAGCCAAGTATCCGTAAGAGCCGAATATTTTGCACCCATTCGTTGACGATTCCGACCCGTTCGGCGGCCAGCTGTTTAAAGAGGTGAAAAAATCGCGACTGGCGCCTTGCTAAAATTAAATAAAAGGCCGTCAAACCTGCAATTACCCCGACTGTCGTACTGATTTCAATATGGCAAAGCCATTTAACCGCCACCGGCGCAATTGCCAAAGGAAACAGTATTCCTGCGGCCATCGGAAAACATTGTTCAACCAGGGCGGTGGCGCCCGCCACATCTGTGGCATAGATCGAAACGATTTCACCGAGAGTTCGATTACCAAGGGACTCTGCCCGCTGCGCGAGAGTTTTGCGATAAAGCAATTCCGCAAGCTCTTTTTGGACGATTTGGCCTTCGCGTGTCCCGATATAATTGGCGCACATACTCAAGGCCACACCCAGCAAACTCATGAAAAATGCACCCAGAATTAAACTCGGCAATGGCCAGGAACTCAAAGCTGCGGCCTGAAATACGGGCGGCCTGTGCGCCAAACCATCGACAAAATAGCGCTGAAAAAATGGACTTAAAATCGAGCAAACCGCACCCCATAAACTGAGTGCCAGAATCAAAAATCGATAGGGCAACCGCTGGAAAAACATTTTCCGCAGAATGGAGAGATTTTCAATTTCTGATGAGTTTTTTGTCGGCATGAGGGCCCTATCTTAGAATTTTACGAGATGAGATGCTAGCTTTTCTAATCCCGCAGCGTAAAAATTTTAAAGCCGAAAATAAGCGCAATTACGCCAGCACAGCGCCAAACGCTAGACAGACCCAAAATGGGTCCAAATCTGGGTCTGGTCTGCGGCAGGCACTTAAATTCTAATTGGCCTGTCTCAAATTGCGACAGCTGTGCGCGGACCTGACATGGGCCCCCCTTTGCACTGTTAGTTCGTATAAGGAATCATTCGTATGCGAAAAATTCTGGTTATTTCATTAGGTCTGGCGGTTTTTTGGGGCTGTGGCCGCGATAATAAAGTGACTCCAGCCGATAGACCCGCGCCTTCCGTCGCTGGACTATCGGGGCGCGATGGAGCTCAGGGTCCTCCAGGAGAGAATGGTCGCAATTATTTACCTATCAGATTTTATAACCACTCGGTGGGCCGGGCGCTGGTCGATGTGTCGATTGATGGAGTGTCCGCAAATTCCGTTGCGATTCGTTTGCAAACTGCCGACGGAGCGAATGCCGCTGGTGAATTCAACGGGCCAGGAACTGGCAATAAAGCGATTTTGGGATTGAGCCAATATCATCAGAAAAAACTCGATGAATTAGCTTCGATCACTTTTGACGCCAAGATTTATACAGGAACTCTCACTCCTGCAATTAACGTGATTGTTGATTTACACTGTGATGGCACTTTATTGAAAATTCTTGAGGCGGATGCCAGCACGATGATTGCCCCAGTTGCCTCAGCCAATGGTTATTTGAAATATTCAGCTTTTTCTAGCGATTCCGCCTGGCGGGCATTCGGTGGAATTGCCGATCCAGCGAACGTGGGACAGTTTCTCGTTCCGGATATGACCTCAGCGAGCGGAACTTCACTTGCGGCTTTGCTGCTCTCCTACCCTCAAGCCTGTCTTACTAATACCGTGACCACCGAAAATGAAATGCCCAAAGACCTACCAGTTTCAGCCATCATGTTGGTATTAGGTGATTCCTCAACCGTGGATTTACATGGTACATTCATCAACCACATTACGGTCAATGACGACACATACGAAAGCTTTCATTAATGGCAAAATTCTATTTGCCACTCCTTTGTTTGACATTTTTCGGGGCCAGTCATGCTCATTGCGAAGTGCTATCGCGAACTAATACTGAAATAGTTTATAAAGCCGAGGCTGGCGATTCGCTGGTGAAAGTTCTCAAACGCTTAAAAGTCTTACCCGTCTACGGTGAGAATGGCTCGCTCAAACGCACACTGGCCTACCACGATCAGGCCGAGACCGTGCAGAATTTGGCGCGAGGAGAAATGATCACGATCCCCTTGCTCAGGCGTCCAGAAAAAAAGTCTCAGGAGCAGATTGTAGGTCACGTAGCGAAAACCTTGCCGAAAAAACTCCCCAGCAAAATACATCAAGTGCAATTGAACTTTGACACGTCAAGCACCCAACAGGCGGTCGTGGTCCAAGGTCATCTCGAAGAGAAGTTACCGTTGCAAAGAATTGTTGGAAACTCGGGTTCAGCTGTCGCTCCAGAACGAGTGGCTATTCCAGTGCCAATTGCGACACCGGCTGCGACACCGGCTGCGACACCGGCTGCGACACCGGCTGCGACACCGGCTGCGACACCGGCTGCGATACCGACTGCGACACCGACTGCGACACCGACGCCTTTCCCATTAGTCGTTGCACCCGTGCCAATTATTGAAGACGAAGAAGACCCGCCTTCTCCGGCGATCGCAACGGCTTTACCACAAAAACCAATGCCGACTCCGTCTGAAGTTTTGCGCTCAAAAGCACCGCAAATCACCCTGATGGCCAACGTCGAGCGCAAGAAGAATTGGATATTTATAACGAGCGGCTATAATGATGCGCCATTTGACCGCATTTCTTCTCGTCTTGAGCCGGGCGCGAGTTTTATCGGCCTTGGCGCGAGTCATGAGCTTGCTTCGCGGTATGAAGCGCAGCTGGCTTTTGAAGCTTTTAACGGCATGGACCAAACGGTCAGTGTTGAAAATACGCGTGTCATGACGATTCGGGCCGGTGCTAACCGCCTGTTTTCATCCGGACCACTGCAGCCATTTGCCGGAGCCTCAATTGCAGTGTCGAGTTATCAGGTGCGAAGTTATCAGGAGCTCAACAGCGATACGATTGTACTCAGAAATCATGCGCAAGGGACGACATTGGGGCTCATTCCGAGTTTAGGAATTCGTTTTTTACCAGACTCTTTACCCATGAGTTTTGATTTGTTTTCAGAATACCGCGGATACTTCGGCGAGACCGAAGCGAACCTCGGCGGAATTGGCGCTGGTGCGCGCATTAATTTTGCTTTTTAAAAATTCGAACTGCATTGTGACAGCTGGAACAGAGATCGCGAAGCGGCCACTGATCTGGGCTACGCACGATGGCCAGTTCTTTATGACAGCGCGGACAAGGACTTCTTCCACCCAAAACGATGCTCGTTTGGCGAAAAGTTTTAAGCCCAAGAACTAAGCCCAGTATGAAAAATAACGGCACCAAAACAAAATGCAACATCGGAATAAACACGCAAGCGACGGCGACTCCCCAAAAAATCGCAAGGGTCTTTCCCGCACGGCACAGGCGTTTCTGCCGCGAAAAATATTCGATGTAAACTTCGCCTAAAACTGAATTGTCATCGAGTCCCTGGACATCAACCTCGACTCTTTCGGCAAAATCCTTCCAAACTTGCACTTGAGTTTCAAAATTTTCGTTGGCCATTTTCACAATATACCGTGGTTTGGAGTGTCGCACATAGCCAAGATTCTTTAAGAAAGATATTGACTTAAGTCGAGTGAAATCTTGAAATCTAATATATAAAAACATTAACCCTTGTTAGGAGACAATGATGAAACACTTATTGGTTATGGCTTTGGTAGCTTTGTTCATGGCGCCAGTTTCTTTCGTAAAAGCTGAAGGCACTGAGCCGGCTGCTGGTGCAGAAGCTGCTGCTCCCGCTAAAGTTAAAAAAGTTAAAAAAGCAAAAAAAGACAAAAAAATGGACAAAATGAGCGCCGAGACTAAAACTGAAGGCAAAATGGACGCTGCTCCTGCTGAAGGTGGCGACAAGAAGTAATCGAATTTTCGATTTCTTTCTTAAAAAAGGCCTCGGTTTAAACCGGGGCTTTTTTTTGTTTTTGACCGTTGGCGAAGTGAAAAAAAGGGAGCCATCGGCTCCCAGAAGACTTGCGCCTCCTAGGAACCGACAGCGGGGATTGTCTCATTTAGGTATTTTTTAGCGAAACTGTGTCACAACGGCCGGATTCGGCTCGTTATGAAATTGCTCCCTCAATCATTGATTTCATTAATTCAAACGCATGCAACGGACCTCCGAAGCCCGCTTCAGCATCCGCGACAATGGGCGCATACCATTCCGTCGAGCTTTGTCCGTCGAGCTTTGTCCTTCGACCCGCTCAATTTGATCCACACGCATCAAGGCATTGTTGATGCGTTTCACGACAGTGGGTACGGAGTTGGCCGGGTAAAGGCTTTGATCGGAATAAGTTTGCGCAGAGAGATTGGCGTCAGCGGCCACTTGCCAGCCACTGAGGTAAAGGGCCTTGAGTCCACCTTTAACCATTTGCGTGGCTTGAGCGCCCGTCATGGCACCCATGGTATTGACATAGTTTTCTGAATGCAGAAGTTGCCAGAGTCGATTGGCACCTCGCTCAGCGAGCGAATGTTTCACATGAATACCCGGACGTAGACGCAAAACGTCTGCGGCTGAATAGGTTCTTTGAATTCCCTGCCAGCGCGCTTCGCTTTGCCATTGGTGGGTGAGATTCTCTGGATGCTGTGTCCAAGTTTGTTCGGTCATGATCATGGGCAAACTCCCTTTTGCATTAGTTCGTTTCTAAAGTTTCGTAAGCGGTTAAAGTTAAAAAATCTAGAAACTGGGGTGAATCGATGAGTGCCGCGCGGAATCTGCAGATAATCCTGCGCGAAATTGAAAACCTCATTCCAGAGGCGGGCCATCCACGCAAGAGTATTTTTCGTAAATGACGGGTATTTAAATAGAGTGGTGGCTCTAAGCACCCTGTCATAAGTAACTTGACACTTTTTCTTGGTCTTTTGCGACGACTCTTCGTTGGTCGGCCTCTCGTTAGCCGCCTGCTAGCGC
>JAYVXN010000156.1:0-2108 GCA_043785085.1 Bdellovibrionales bacterium
GGCTTGAAGAAGGTCAAGATAAACGCTCGGCACATGGAAGCGACCGAGATTTTTACCGTAGCGAGACTCCAGCCACAGCAAACTCGCGACCACCGGCCCAGAGACGCCATAGGTCTTCTCAGCTTTTTTCAGTGGAATGCGATATTCCGTGATAAATGAACGAACCGTATCTGCCGAATTGTCGGTGACTTGCGAGCCATGATAGTCAGACTTTCTCAGAAACAAAAGCGTGTTTAATTCGACCACTTGCTTGAAATCGTCGGTCTCGTAGGTGTCTCGCAGCTCGCGAATAAAGGTTTTTTTCAGGCTCTCTTTTTTAAGGCGCTTCTCTATGAAACGCCAGTCCGGGGCCGGAACCGAGTCTTGAGCTTTAATCAAGAGCGGTATGAGCATGATGAGCATGATGAGCATGATGAATAGAACAGCGAACAAGTATCTCAAAGGCCATGCCCTCCCCTCCTTATTATCCTAAAAAAGATAGTCGAAGGGGTAATCGTCTTCATAAATCTCGACTGTTTTCTAGTCCAGGGCTTGATTTGCCGGCTCAAGAGTGCAGAATTCCTCACAACCGCGTGTGATTTTGATGTGCAAGGCCACCTGAGATGAGTAAGATAAGCGCCATGGATTGGCCCCTCTATTGGCGACTGCCACCTAAATCTGAGACATCCAATGAGTCGATACTTGATCGCTTTCTGGATTATATTGCCTTCAAAAATCTTGAGCTGTACCCGGCCCAGGAAGAAGCGATTCTGGAATTACTGGACGGCAAGAATGTCATATTAAATACGCCAACGGGATCTGGAAAGTCTCTGGTCGCTTTAGCTTTGCATTTTCAGTCATTGGCACGGGGTCAGCGCTCCATTTACACCTGCCCAATTAAAGCTCTAGTGAACGAAAAGTTTCGTGACCTGTGTGCCGATTTCGGTCCCGACCAAGTCGGCATGGTGACTGGAGATGGCAGCATCAATGCCCAAGCCCCCATCATTTGTTGTACGGCTGAAATTCTGTCAAATATGGCACTTCGTGACGGTGAATATGCCAATGTTCACGATGTCATCATGGATGAGTTTCATTACTACTCCGATAAACAGCGAGGCGTGGCCTGGCAAGTGCCGCTTTTGACTTTAAATCGATCACGATTTTTATTGATGTCAGCAACTTTGGGCGACATGGATTTTTTTGCGAAATCCCTCAAAGATCTCACCGGAGTCGAAACCAGCTTAATTCGCTCAAGCGATCGTCCGGTGCCGCTCGATTTTGAATATCGCGAAACTCCGCTGCACCAAACCGTCGGCGATCTCATTCAACAAGGTCTCGCGCCGGTATACCTCGTTAATTTTTCACAGCGTGAGGCGGCCGAAGAAGCGCAGAACCTCATGAGCGTTGATTTCTCAAGCAAAGAGGAAAAACAGAAAATTATCGCAGCACTCGAGGGAGTCCGTTTTCATAGTCCGTATGGCAAAGAGATGCAAAAACTTTTGCGCCACGGAATTGGTCTGCATCACGCGGGCCTTTTGCCAAAATATCGAGTCTTAGTTGAGCGCCTCGCACAACAGGGACTTCTCAAAGTCATCAGTGGTACGGACACTCTTGGGGTGGGTGTGAATGTGCCGATTCGAACTGTCCTCTTAACTAAACTTTGCAAATACGATGGTGAGAAAACCGCCATTTTGAGTGTGCGCGAATTTCAGCAAATTAGTGGCCGAGCTGGCCGGCGCGGTTATGACACGCGCGGCGCGGCCGTGGCCCAAGCTCCGGCGCATATGATTGAAAACCAAAAGCTCAAAGAAAAAGCCGCTGGCGATCCCAAAAAGCTTCGCAAAATAGTGATGAAGACGCCTCCGCCTCACGGTTTTGTGATGTGGAGTAAAGAGACTTTTAATCGCCTCATCACGGCCAATCCCGAGCCTTTGGTTTCGCGCTTTCAAATGACCCATGGCATGCTCCTCAATGTATTGAGCCGCCGTAATGGATTTAGCGCACTGAAAAATCTGATTCACACCTCTCACGGAGATCAGGCGAGCAAAAAACACTTGCGCAAAAAAGCTTTTGAACTCTTTCGCTCACTATTGGACCGCAAGATTGTCGAGTACGTGCGTTCGCCTGAG
>JAYVXN010000157.1:0-7082 GCA_043785085.1 Bdellovibrionales bacterium
CTTCTGGAGCATTCCGACTCGAAAGTTTCTGCAACATTGGGGTAAAGAGATCAGAATGGGTGCCGGTCCGCTCAAATCGCACCCAGCCTTCTTTTGGTGCCAGGGTGTAGATCAATATCCAATCAGGCTCAATGTGGCAGTCACTAGAGCCCGTGTAGTTGCCAATGAGCTTGTGATCGCGATGTTTTGGGTCCAGTGGCTTTTGCTCGATTAAAGTCTGCATGACTTTTTTGATGTTCTTTTCATCCTAGGTGCTTTTACAGTCATTTTCTTTTTTTTGGGAAGAGTTTGGAGTGAGGTTGGCTGCCGGATGAAGTTCAGTATGCGCTTCTTTAAGTTTTTTGATCGAGACCCTGCCGTACACTTGCGTTGAAGCGATCTGCTCATGCCCCAGCATCTGTTGCAAAAACTTGATCTCAGCTCCATTTTCGGGTATTCCGGGTTTCTTGTGGGAAGCAGAGCGTAGTCGGTTGAAAACTGCCGCTAGCAGATGAGACTGTCTTTCAGAAAGTCCCATCAATTATTGCTGAAGCAAAAACTCCTGTACTTCAGCCTTCGTTCCGCGAAAAACGACGCGTGTTTGGTTTTGATTCAAATGATAATCGTAGAGGGGATCATAGTATTCCACTAAAAGCCGCTCGACCCATGGCAAATGCACCTGCACCTCACCATTTTGACTTTGTGTTGACAGTGCCATCTGCATCATCGAATCGATTTCTTGGGTTCGCTGTCCACCTAATCGCCGGGAAATACCGGTGAGACTGGCCTGCAAATCATTTTTGAGCTGGCCAAGAAGCAGCGGATCTTGCGAGTTGGCCGGTGTCATCAGATAGTTTTCGCGCAAATAAGTTTCCAGTAAATCACGCGCTCGTTCTGAGACGCTCGCTTCAATCAAGACCAAGGGAGCCGCACACATGCGTTTAAAAATCGCGGCTGGCACCTCTCGCGCACCGATTAATCGGCTTTCATCCTCAACGATCAACGGACCGCTTGAAGATTTCAAGCGCAGAAGGGCAACGGCCAAGGCGTTTTCAAAAGAGACCTGCGTCGGTTGCGCGCACCGGGTCCGGCCGAACGCCGAGCCGCGATGTTCGGCGAGTGCCTCGAGATCAACCACGGGCAGTTGCAAATTCACGCAATGGAGAAGCTCCGTTTTGCCAGTTCCGGTGCGACCCGACACGACCAGGAAGTCTTTTGCAGCGGCAGTTTCCTCGGTTCGACTCATGAGATAGCGGCGCATTGCTTTAAAGCCACCGCGCACCAATTCAACCTCAACACCGATATCGCGTAAAGCGCTTTGCACGGATTGCGAGCGCAATCCGCCACGAAAACAATAAATCATCGCCAGTGGATTTTGCTTTAAAAAAGTGGCCCAGGCCTCGAGCCGCTCCTGGCGTTTTTGGCCGCTGATGAGCTCTTCACCGAGACGAATTGCGGCTTCTGGGCCATGTTGTTTATAGGTGGTGCCGACTTGTGCCCGCTCCTCAGTCGAAAGAACTGGGATATTGACCGACTTAGGAAAAGCTCCGACGGCAAATTCAATCTCGGCTCGCACATCGAGCAGAGGGATGGATTTTAGAAAAATCTGCCCATAGTCAGAACACTGCAAGCGGCTTCTCCTGATTTAGAGCCGGCAAGACTCGGCCGATTTGCCCAACAAAGGGAAAATGTGGCTTCAGGGCCGCGATGATTGCAGCAGCGGCCGATTCGCTGACAGAAAGCAGGAGCCCGCCACTTGATTGCGGGTCATGCAAGAGCAGCTCTTGCCACTGCGGCAGCTCGCCGATTTGCAGCGCTTCACTTGTGTACTCGCGATTGGTCCGGTGTGCTTTGGTGAGAAACTCTTTTTCCAAGGTCATTTGCGCCCCAGGCAGAACGGGGAGAAGCGATGCCTGGATTTCAAGACGCACCTGACTCGCGTTGGCCATTTGCATCGCATGCCCTGAAAGCCCAAAGCCGGTGACATCAGTTGCCGCGTGGATTTCGCCTGCCATTTCCTTTGACAGAAAATCAATGGCATTATTGAGCTGCGCCATCGAGTGGAGTGCCACTTCAATGTCTTTTTCGCTGACCGCTTCGCGCTTCAGGGCGGCGGTGAGGGTGCCAGTGCCCAAAGCCTTCGTTAAAATTAAGACATCACCGGCTTTGGCGCCGGTATTGGCCCAAATTTTTTTCGGGTCAACGTAACCGGTCACGGATAAGCCAAATTTCAAGGTGTCGTCATCAATCGAATGGCCGCCGAGCAAATTGGCCCCGGCTTCTTTGATTTTATCGCAAGCACCCTGCAAAACTTCGCTGATGACCTCGTTAGCCAGGGTGCCGAGCGGAAAAGCCAGGACCGCGAGACAAGTTTTTGGTTTTCCGCCCATCGCGTAGACGTCACTGATGGCATTGGCCGCCGCAATTTGCCCAAAAAGTTTGGCTGAATCGACAATTGGAGTAAAAAAATCGATCGTCTGAACCAAAGCCAGATCGGGGGTGACGCTATAAACCGCGGCATCGTCAAAGTGGCGGCCATCGACTAACACCGCCGCATGGTTCTCCGGATAAGTAATATCCGCGAGAATTTTTCTGAGCTCGAAAGCCGCAATCTTAGCGGCGCAGCCGCCTTTTTTAACGGTGGTTGTGAGGCGAATGCTCATCGCTTTTCTCCCCTCTCTTTGAGGCGAAACTAAAAAAGATTTCAGAATCTGTCATAGTTCTGCGTCATAAGCGAATACTATATCTTTGCATTTTTATTTCTTGCATTACACGCAAAGCTGTATCAATTTTAGCTCATAATACTGAACGATCTCAGACCAAATTGATTATGGCTTGTCAATAGGCACCGTCATTGTCAATGTAAAGTCAATGTAAAGTCATTGTGAAAATGGATTTTCCAAAGGTTTTTGTCGGAAGAGAGTCGTTTGAGTTCTAATTTTATTATTAAACCGGGTCCTGAAGACCCTCGTATAAGGAGAGACACAATGAAAGCATTCGCAATCGTAGCATTACTGGCAGGATCAGTTGCATTCGCACAAACTGGAACTACTGGCGCAGAAACAGGAACAACTGGCGCAGCAGCTGCCACTGCTCCCGCAACTACAACAACTGAGACAGCTGCAGCTGGCGAAAAAACTATGAAAGATTGCAAAGCTATGAAAGGTGCTGAGAAAAAAGCTTGCATGAAAGAAGTTAAAGCTGCCAAAGCTGCTAAAAAAGGCAAAATGTAATCAGGCACCATTCAATAATTGGACTCAAATTTTTGGGCTCAATTTTGAGATTTAAGGCGGCTGCTTCCGGTGACGGAGCAGCCGTTTTTATTTTGGCTACATATTTCTAACTGAATTTAGTGACAAGGGTGGACACATACGCTACTTGTCGATGGTTCAAAATTAAATTTTGGTTGGGTATTAGCGTGACCTGACCAGTCGCAATCACCAGGCCCTAAAAAAATGGGCGATTTGAGGAGAAACTATGCGCGGAAAAACCACTTCATGGCTCCCTTTGACATCGAGCTTGAAACTGAGCTTGACACTGAGCCGCATATTGGCAGTGATTCTGCCGATCATCTATGCTCCTTTCACCTTTGCCAGCGAGGCAAATTTGAAAGTTCCCGATTTGAACGTGAGCTTTAATATGTTCGGCATGCAGCTCACCGGAACCACACTTTTGGCAATTGGTGTCGTCGTCGGCGTTCTCGGCATTCTCTTCGGATTAATGGAGTTCACACGCATTAAAAATCTGCGTGCCCATAAATCAATGCTCGATGTTTCGCATTTGATTTATGAGACTTGCAAGACGTACCTTTTTCAACAGGTGAAGTTCCTGGTTCTTCTCGAAGTTTTCATCGGCCTTTGCATTATTTATTATTTCGGTGCCTTGAGCGGCTTTGAAGCTTCAAAAGTCGCGCTGATTCTGATGTGGTCAGTTTTGGGTATCGTTGGTTCAGTGTCAGTCGCTTGGTTCGGTATCCGCATTAACACTTACGCGAATAGCCGCACGGCATTTGCTTCTTTGGCAGGCCGTCCCTATCCGGTCATGGACATTCCGCTTCGCGCTGGTATGTCAATTGGTGTGGTTTTGATTTGCGTTGAGTTGATCATGATGATCGTGATCTTGACTCTCGTGCCGAAAGAAAGCGCTGGCGCTTGCTTTATCGGTTTTGCGATCGGTGAATCACTCGGAGCTTCGGCTCTGCGTATTTGCGGTGGTATCTTCACAAAAATCGCTGACATTGCTTCTGACTTAATGAAAATCGTCTTTAATATTAAAGAAGACGACGCTCGTAACCCGGGCGTGATCGCTGACTGTACTGGTGACAACGCCGGTGATTCAGTTGGACCAACCGCTGATGGTTTTGAAACTTACGGTGTCACTGGTGTGGCTCTAATCACTTTCATCATTTTGGCTGTTGGCACACTGGCAGATCCGACTGGACACCACGTTGCTTCTCCGGAAGGTTCTGTTCTTCAGGCGCAATTGATTGTTTGGTTGTTCACAATGCGTATCTTGATGATTATCACTTCTGTGTTCTCTTACTGGATCAACGGCGCAGTTTCAAGGGCGATGTTTGCAGCTAAGGATAAGTTTAATTTCGAAATTCCGCTGACCTCTTTGGTTTGGATCACGTCTATCGTTTCAATCATTGTCACTTATATTGTGACTTATGAAATGTTGGGCGACGCACATGGCACACTCTGGTGGCGCCTGTCGACGATTATTTCATGCGGTACCCTTGGTGCGGCCATTATTCCTGAGCTGACTCGCGTATTCACTTCGGCGCACTCTCGCCACGTGAGTGAGATAGTTGATGCGTCTCGTGAAGGTGGCGCTTCTCTGAACGTATTGTCAGGTTTAGTCGCGGGTAACTTTGCCGCTTTCTGGAAAGGTTTAGCAATCGCTGGCCTAATGCTCGGTGCTTACGTGTCAGCTGATAACATTGACGTAAAAAACTTGATTCCGATGATTGCGGATTCAGTCGCACACGGCGGTGTGTTTTCTGAAATTCATGCGGTTTTCGCGTTCGGCCTTTTGGCATTCGGTTTCTTGGGCATGGGTCCGGTGACGATCGCGGTTGACTCTTACGGTCCTGTTACAGACAACGCTCAGTCGGTATTTGAGTTGTCACAGATCGAAACTTTGCCTGGCATTTCTGCCGAGATTCAAAAAGACTTCGGCTTCAAACCCGATTTCAAACACGGCAAAGAACTTCTGGAAGAAAACGATTCAGCAGGAAACACCTTTAAAGCGACGGCGAAGCCGGTTTTGATCGCGACAGCGGTTATTGGTGCGACGACGATGATTTTCTCAATCATTCTGCTTTTGGGCGTGCAATTGAGCCTGCTTGATCCACGTGTGTTACTTGGCTTGATCATGGGTGGTGCGGTCATTTACTGGTTCACTGGTGCTTCAATTCAAGCGGTCACGACTGGTGCTTTCCGCGCGGTTCAGTACATTAAAGAAAACATCAACCTCGACAGCGAAAAGGCCGCTTCAGTTGAGTCTTCTAAAGAAGTCGTGAAGATTTGCACGATCTACGCGCAAAAAGGTATGTTCAATATATTTATCGTGATTTTCTCTTTCACACTTGCATTTGCTTTCTTTGATGCGAAGTTTTTCACAAGCTACTTGATTTCAATCGCGGCTTTCGGATTGTTTCAAGCTCTGTTCATGGCCAACGCCGGTGGCGCTTGGGATAACGCGAAGAAAGTAGTTGAAGTTGACTTGAAGGAAAAAGGCACTCCGCTGCACGCAGCTTGTGTCGTTGGTGATACTGTCGGCGATCCATACAAAGACACATCTTCAGTGGCGCTGAACCCGATCATTAAGTTCACAACTTTGTTCGGACTTCTGGCCGCTGAAATCGCTGTTCAGATGAAAGAAAATGCCCCGATTATCGGCTGTGTCTTCTTTGTGATCGGTTTGGTTTTTGTTTACCGTTCATTCTACGGAATGCGCATTCGCTCAGGCGGAACCGCCATGGAAACTGCGACTCCTAAAGTAGTTGGCGCGAAGTAAGATCTACTTTTAAAAGTTATGCCAAAACGGGAATCGAAAGATTCCCGTTTTTTTTGCCTAGACGGGGAGAGAAAGCTGCAAAAGGGAATTAGTGAGCATCGTATTCTGCAGATTGACCGAACGAAAGTTGGTGCGCAAGACCGCTTGCATATCCATAAACGCCCCATAAAGGTCGCAGGCGCTTAAGTCGGCACTGGTTAGGTCAACACCACAAAGATTTGTCCACATCAAATTTGCGCCATTTAAGTTGGCTCCGTACAGATTGGCCCGCGACAAATCGGCTTTCTGCAGGGACGCTCCTTGAAGGTTTGCGCCCTGAAGTAATGCTTGCGACAAATTGGCCTTATTGAGATTGCAGTGGCTAAGGTCACACCAAATGAGTGAGGCGTCATTGAGTTGCACGCCTTTCAAGTAGGCATTTTTAAAGTGGGCGCCGTTGAGCTGGGCTGCCTCCAGATCCGCGCCTTCCAAGTCCGTGCCTTCGAAGTTTGCGGAGAAAAATTTGGCCTTATTTAAAACGGCAAAGGAAAGGTCCTGATGACTAAAATCCGCGTCAGTCAGGTCGACGCCCGCATTCACCGCTTCCTCGACTAGATCTTTGTAACGAGTCGCAGAGCGATTTTCGAACAAGAGCTTACCATGCTTGCTGAGAATTTCCACCTAATGCCTCCTTCAGATGAGATCTCAACGTATGCCGCCCTGTCGCCTAAATCCTCAACTCACTTTATAAAAAGTGTGTAAAGGTCAACACGTTCACAGGGGCAAAATGTCACGTTTTGTTTTCATTCAAAATCACGGTTGCAACTCTAGCTTCTCTTAGGTTCAGAAAATCTTTGCTCTCGTGTCGTATTTCGAAAGAATAGTTTCACTACAAATATTCAGGAAAGCGCATCGCTTAAAACCTATTTTGACTCGGCAAAGCCTCGAGAAGGCCCGCAGAATTGGGACGGTGAGAGGCAGAGTTCCACAGGTTTGACCTGTGGAACTAAGCACCCTGTCATAAGTAACTTGACACTTTTTCTTGGTCTTTTGCGACGACTCTTCGTTGGTCGGCCTCTCGTTAGCCGCCTGCTAGCGCTTCG
>JAYVXN010000158.1:0-2103 GCA_043785085.1 Bdellovibrionales bacterium
ATGCGCGATTTTATTCGTGGCGATTAACCCGCCCGCCTTTCGTACCACCGACGATAAATTTCAGGTTCCAATATTCAGTGCTCAAATGAGAAGGCTGAACAATGGCCACCAGCTTTGTGAAGCGCCCTGTAATTTCTCTGTGCCAATGACAGTCAATTTATGTGCGACGTCTTTGATTAAACTCGGAATACGTCACAAGTGATGGCGACAACATCTTCTTCCGGAGATGGGTCAAGAATCTCTTTGCAATCGGCGATAAATTTTAACATTAGCTCATTGAGAGTGGGAATATCGGACTTCGCTACCGTTTGTACGTTGGTATAATGTAATCCACTGCTACCGGGAATTTGTGCATCGAGAATGGCGCGGGCCCTCCAGTTTTGATGATGTTGGATCACAAGGGGAGAATCTTTGGGGAGATGAAAGGCGCCTCCTGCATAAATCCAACTTGATCCATCTTGACGAACCAATCCCCAGCTCAAAAGCTGTTCTAAAAAATGTGGAACGGTAGCTTTAGACAATCCCAAACGATCTGCGACCGCACCGACGGACTGACTATTCGGACAGGCCAACAGAAAATGAATGGCGGTCCATTGCCAAGCAGAGAAATAAACTATTTCTTGGCTGCCAATAGAACTTGGAGGAGGTCGGTTCATTCGTTTTGCGATAGATTCGTGCTCGTTACGAAGCTCATGCAATCTTGAGTTTAGATGATCGCGATAACTGCGATCAGAAGCTCGCTCGTGTTCTACCATGGCTCTGAAATATTCCTGCTCAGCTCTGGGGAAATTAAAGTGTCGTCCCATTAAAAAGGCATGATCTAAAGTAATGTGAATTTCAGAATCCATAACTCGTGACAAGTAGGAACGCTGACAGCTCAAGGCTTCAGCTAGACGGCTAAGCGCACCTCTGGATCCCGCTTTTCGAAGCGCATGTTTCATAAAGGTCTTATATGAGGAAAATTCGAACACAGATCTGAGCTTCATGGATACTAATTATATCCAAATCGGGTATTTGTTTACAATAAAAATCTAGACGCGACGAATTAACTAGCTTAAAAGATTGGAGTACACGGAGTGGATTATTCCTTGCATTGTTGTTTTCCAGATAAGGGAGAGGTTTATGAAGAAGATTAAGCTCGCGATCACTGTCGTCTTTTTGTTCAATTGTCAGCATTTATTGGCCAATGGCCCCCAGGGAGGCAGTGGCGGAGGCAGCGAACTTTGCCGTACGGGCAGATTGGCTGGTACTGCCGGTGGTCATAGCCCACATGAACTCCTCGGATTTGATTCGGCTGTCAAAAAGATGCGTCAGATTATTCCATATTGGACTGATCAACAGGTTAAGCGTATCCAAGCCAAAAATATCCTGTTTGTCGACTGTGAAATCAAGCAACTGCCTTCTACTGAAACTGGCAACTACTTCGACTCCCCGAATCCCTGTTATCAAACTGACCAAGAGTTAGTATGTGATAGGCGTGCAACAGGCAGTCAGGACCTGCGAAAGATGGAAAAATTGTTTTTGCACGAGCTGGTGACAGCTGCTGCCATAGCTCACAGAGGAACGATGGCTGACGTTCGTGCCACAGACCTACTTTGGGATCGTCCCAATCTCATGTATCCGGAAGTGGCAGAAGCCTTTAAAGGTCACGGCCTCGCCGGATCTTTTGAACTCTATTCTGGTGAATATGTTCGTAGTTTTGGCCAGCCACAAGACGCCGCAAGAATGCCGATTTGGGAAAAGAACGTAATGACAATGCGGTGCTCGCGTCTTTCAAAGTATAAACTCGGCGACGTTGTCCATTTAGACCCAATTGTATACGGGTTTGATTCGGAAGTTCTGGCGGGCGACGACCTGGCAATCTTTAATGGATACCTCTATGAAGCAGAATATAATAACGTTCTAAATGCCCAATCGACAGCATGGGTGCCCGGGTACACTTCACTTTATCTAAGCCGGCGCTTGCGACCAGGCCCACTTGAACTGAGTCCCGCTGAAACGATTATGCTAGTCTGCCCGGCACGACAATAGACGTAGTTTGACCCGAGAAATTAGACAAAGAAAATGATCGAGGGAAGTATCTCCCTCGCCAGGACATAAATT
>JAYVXN010000159.1:0-2099 GCA_043785085.1 Bdellovibrionales bacterium
GTTTTTGCATCACTTTTAACGAATGCGACCAAATAGTTCAAAGCACAGCCGAGATCGTTGCATTGAAACGATTGAAACTGTAGTTGGTTGATGTTTCCGCTCTCACACCAGTGATCATCACAGTGATTGTTGATCTCACGCAAGATGGCTTTTTCCTCATCCTGGGTGAGGCTCGCGTTGGCAATTGGGCTTATCAGCAGGCTCAATCCGAAAATCATTCCTAACGCTTTCATAATTTGACTCCTTCACTAAATCTTTAAAGACCATAATTCAATGCAGTAAGGTTGTGAAATGAATGATCAATAACTTAATATGCATTTTATGAATAGTGGGGATGAACAGCTCTTCTAGGGCAAACTGGAGAGGTTCGCGGGATCAATCTGCGTTATACCAAAATGCAAGATGTCGGAGGTAACACGATTTTAATCCCCAACTCCAGGCTCTTTTCGGAGGTCATTCGCGTCGATCATTCCGACCGAAAGTTTATGCAACATTGGGGTTTACTTAATCACCCTCGAAATCACGATCCATGACCGTTTTGCGACCGGCGACGCGTGCTCGGTCGATCGCCTCATCACAGAGCTCGCGCAATTTATCGGAGAGAATTTCCATCACTCCGGCAGAGGTGTTCATTTCCGAGCGCAGGCGAATATAATCTTTGAGTTTTGAGGCGACGACGAGAATTTCTTTTGGCACTTGAGTTTTAGTAACCGTGGCATTAGTGGTGGTTTGCGCAAATCGGCGAACAGCGGGTGGCGCAGCTGTGTCGTCGGGAGCTTCGAGCTCTTGCTGCCACTGCGCAAAAGTGGGCGCGTTGGCTTCGATGGCGGCGGCATCGCGGTGGCGCGCCCCCGGCAAATGTCGCTCCCAACAGGCGACCGTGCAAAACACATAGCCCGTGCGTTTACGTGTGCAGGTTGATACGCTGCAGACAAAATGGCGACTTTGGTAGCCAATGTTTTTTTTGCAGGTGCTGCATTTTCGCCAAAATTCACTCGAGATGTCCATATGACAAAGATAGCGAGACAGAGCTGCGAGCTGCAAGACCAGAACTTGACGCTGACGCTGCGGCCAGCTGCGGGCGGGCAGAATTTTGCATCTGCCCTTGGCGTTTTTACAAAGAGGTGATTATGATTCAAAAAAGGGTGGAGGACCTCTATGAAAAGCTTAGTCTTGGGACTATTTTTAACAAGTATGGTGGCATTTTCAGCCGTGACTCGCGCCGACGAAGATAGCGGCGCCTATGTCGGTGGGTTATTCGGACTCAGCGTACCGAGTGCGAACAATACGTCAGCGCGACCGCTTTATGGAATTATGGGCGGAGCGAAGCTCGGATCCGAGTACGGAGTTGGCGGATATTACTTCAGTTCTAGTAAAAAAGAAGATGCGGGGGCAGGTCAGAAGTTTGACTTCAATTACGATTTATATGGTGTTGAAGGCTCGTATTATTTTGAAGGCGAAGCGAAGGGCGTGTTTTTAGGTTTACGCCTTGGGCTTTCGAAAGTGAAATCGGTCAGTAGTAACGTTTCGCCTTTTCATTGGGGTTTGGTGGCGGGCTACAATAAATTTCTTGGTGCGAATTTCTCACTTGGAGGAGAAGTCTCGTATTACTCGATAGCTGCCGCAGATCCAGTTTCCGGCTTTAATACTCTCAACTTTTTGGCCGCTGCTCGCTTGTGGTTTTAATTAGTCCCGGTGTTGCGGCGTGCAAAAGCGCCGTTGCCCTGGGGCCAAGGAGCCAATAAGTAATGTCGCGCTATTCGTTGACGCGAACCGGATGAATAGGATCGTTGATTTGCTGTTCTGAGCTCATGTTTTTTTGTGCGCTGACCACCGGCTGACTGATAGGGCCGGAGTGTTTTTGGCTGAGGACGAAAACAGAATAGGTTCCGAGAACAGCGACGACAACGAGCAGGCTGATGAGATAATCACGATGCATTTCGACGGCTCCTGTATATTGGGCGGCTTCTTCCATAAAGGCCCACACATAAAGTTTACATGACTCTCCGCGAAGCGCCAAATTGAATACACTGCTGCCCATCTTAGGTCTGGAGCAAAAAAAGGCTGCGCCTAACTATCACAAAGTCAAGTGCCTAGAC
>JAYVXN010000160.1:0-2099 GCA_043785085.1 Bdellovibrionales bacterium
CTTTTGAGAGTTTCATAAATTTCTCCTTAACCCTGGCTCACGCGTTTTAAAACGAACGGATAAGTGACATTCACATTTACGCCACCTACGGGGTGCGGAAAGTGCCATGCCTTTAAACGTCCAACAATACATGACTCGACTGAACTTGAATGAACACTGGTGTGGGTGATCTTGGCGGTATTGACTGAACCCGCGCCGCCGATCACGAAGTGAATCGCCACCCGGCCAGCGAGCGACGGTTTGATTTGCAAACCTTGCTCGTAGCAAAAGGTCACTTCACCGGTGTGACGATTGATGACGTCACTGATTTGCCCGTCCGTTAAACCACCGGCCACGGTCATTTCGTCTTCGTCCCCATAAACTGAGTTGGCAAATGGATTGTATTTACCATTGCCGACACCATTGCCAGCATATTCCGATGAGCCTTTGGCCGTACCACCTAAGCGATAAGTGCCGTAGCCGGCACCGCCGTTGCCTTTACCATGGGTGCCGTAGCCGCTGCCAACTTTTCCTGGAGTCCCAATACCATGTCCTGAACCATTACCGATTCCAGGTGCACCAGCGAGAAGACCATGACCGAGAAGTGCATGCGGGTTGCCGCCGCCATTGCCATTACCGGTTCCGGGGCCGCCGCCGAGGCCGGTGCCACGTTCGTTTTTGACGGCTTTCAAATTTAGACCGCCGCCGCCCCGTGATGATTTGCTATTGCTTTGGCTTAAAACACCGAGGGCACCCATGCCGTCCATATTTGAATCCGGACCAGCAAAGCCGATGTCATGAGTTTTGCCGTGTCCATTGGCCGTTCCGAAGGCATTGCCGCCGCCTTTAATGCGATGGCCTGAGACGTGAGCGAGCTTTTTCCCGGCGTGGGCGTGGGCTGCAACCTTAACACCTTTGGGCACTGCCTTTGTGATTCGTTCTTTGGTCGTTGAAATCGCGGCGGTGTGGCCGTGTTTGGGCGTGACGGGAGCTTTGTGAGATTGTTCTTTGGCTTGTTCTTTGAGTTGCTCTTTGAGTTGCTCTTTAGTGATTTCCATTTGCGGAATCACCGTCACAGTGTGCTCTTCGCTCGGCGCAACCACTGGAGAAATGAAATGATTCAAGGCCAAGACCAAAAACAGTAGGCTGATTTGCACAATCGCGGCCCAGCGCAAAAATCCAGGAAGATTTTCTTTCTCTTCACTCATTTCAAAGTTTGGAGAGAATCTCGGAGTTTCTTGCAGCCATTTCAACTGACCGCCACCGTCAATTGCCACAGGGCGCTTTTGCACTTCAGCTGGTGTCACTTGCGCGATTAATTTAAATGGAATTCCTTCGTCTTCCAGCTGTTGCAGAGACGAGTGGCTTTCGATTCGGCGCGTGTCTTGGTTATAGACCAAAGACAATTGCGTGTGTTCCCAATTGAAAGTTCTGACGACTTGGCCTTGGCGGTTTTCTAAGACAAACTGTCCTGCACTTGTTCTCGTTTTCATTTTCGATTCTCCTCAAGTTGCAAGCGATCTTTAAAGTTTTTTCGAACACCCAAAAGATCATCGAGAGTTTTTTCGTTTTCAACCACAGTCACGGCTTCGTCAGCCATTTGATATTTTCCACGTACCACACTGCCGTCAAAGTTGAAGTCAGTACTCAAATTCGGATCGACAGGACTGATCTTGCTCGCAGGAGCTTTCTTCGCCTTTGGCGCGGCAAAAGCCGAAATGCCCGCGCACAGCAGTGCTAAAATAATAATGAGCTCTTTCATTGGCGAATCCCCTTTGTTTTTCCCTGTCCCGTTTGCATTTGTTCCATTCGCTCATCCAAATAAGCAACCATCACATCGCGATCGGCTTCTTGCTCCAGCGTTTTTAGGCGTTGGACGTAGTTTAAGTTAAACGGATCTTTTTTCAGATCCTGTTGGGCGGTTTGAATTTGCGATTCAGACGGATGGTGGTCTTGAGCCAGCGCATGATTTAAGCCGTGAGCAATTTGCGTAGGAGCAATTTGCGCCAGACGTTTAAGATCCTCGGCCAGGAGGCTTTTTGTGTGGCCGTGGGCTGTCGTAAATTCGGATGAGAGAGACTGAAGGGCCAGGGAGTTATTCCAGAACTCATCGACTTTGG
>JAYVXN010000161.1:0-2097 GCA_043785085.1 Bdellovibrionales bacterium
ATGAATGTGGGATCCAGTGCGAATCTCACCCCAGTTTGGCAAATTCTGTGCGCCAGAGAGCGCGCGTGGCACCGATCGCGCCCGTGCATCTGGCATTCCTTTCCTGGACAGCCGTCGTCACCTTTCCCGAGAAAAAATAGTTCATTTAGCTCTCTGTTCCAGAGAACTCTTTTGGAGTAGAGCGAGTCTTCACTCGCTATTCGAGGACTGCTTCTTGCAATACATACGAAAACCGTGTTGCTTAAAGCACATTCGGCCCGGCGAGGGACAATATGATTAGAATTATGACAGATATGAAGATTTTACGATTGGTTTTTGCTACCGTTTTCCTCCTCATTCTTGAGATGCCTGTACAATTTGTCATTGCGGCACCATACAAGACGCCAGAGTTTCCGGCGAATCCGTCACCGCTCTTTTCGACATTCGATACTATCGAGGTTAGCCTTAGTGCCCCATTTGAGGATCTCTTTAAAAAGAGAAACCTGCTCTTTAAATCGTATTCACTGCAATCAGTACAGTTGAAATAAAATGGCGTTCAACTATCCTCCGTAGAGCATCTAATAGGAGGACCGATTGAAAAAGCAAAGTGTGACAGACCCAAGACTTTTGATAGAGCTGGAGCGCTCATTCTCGCAATTCCGCAGTAAAATGACCGGCGATCTGCCGAGATACCCCGCTGATTTAAAAGAGCTTGCAGTTGCAGCAATTGATTCCGGGCACAGTCGAGTTGCTGTGGCGAAGGCATCGAAGGTGAGTCTCATTTCGCTCAGCGATTGGCGAAAGCAAAAATCTAAAAGCGCAATTCGTGTGGATAAACCTCGAGAGCTCGTTGTCGTCGATGAATCTAAGACTTGTCTGGTGCTAAGCTATTCGGCTCAAATTCATTTCCCATCTGGCATTCGCATGGAAGTGGCGGTTGATGCAATGACGTCATCATTTATATCAAAGTTGGGGGCTTTGTGACGTTCGGGGTGAACCGTCATCAGCGGGTTTGGCTTGCACAGCACAAGGTAGACTTCCGCAAGGGCCACTCAGGCCTGTTGGCTGAGGCCTATAAAATGAGTCTTGATCCGTTTTTAGGGAATGTAGTGATTTTCATCGGACGCAATCGGCGCCGCCTCAAAGTTCTGTTTGCTGATCCAACAGGAGTGTGGATAAGTTCGAAGTTATTCACATTGGAGGCAATGAAGACTCGGCTGAAGTTTCTTGCGGACCCGAGTTGCAAGTCGATTTCTCAAGCAGAGCTCTTGCTTTTGATCGAAGGCGCCGCCTACACGATTGACAAGAAAGTTGCTATCTATACAAAACCAGTTGACAGTGCAAGGGGTTCGCTCGCAGCATCCTGAATTAAGATGTCAGAGCAAAGCACCCCGTCGCGAGATGAAATTGATGCAGTTCAAAGTTGGCTTCAGGCAAACAAGTCGAGTGTGCCCGAAGCCATTTTTTTAACGCTTACTAGGATCCTTTACGTTTATGCGAGCCTCTCCCATAGTGCGAAGAAGGCAAAAGATATGCTTAAACGTCTTCGTGAGGCCATGGGAATATTGTCAAAGTCAGAGCGAGGCAAATCAGATCGGCCAAACTTGCAAGAATCCCTTAAAATTGAGGATTTATCGCCAGAAGATCTTGAGCAGTACAAAAAAATAAAGGCCAAGCAGCAGCGGGCGCTCAGAGAAGCCGCCGAATACGCGGCAGAGCTGCGATCTATAATCCCAGCAGCAAAAAACCCAGAGCAATTGGATTTTTCACTTACAAATCCCTTGGAGATGGTGTTTTCATCTCCTTCGGGCGAACGCAAGGATGAATATCTAAAAAGAAAGGTGGATCGCGTGGAGAATTTTGGTAATGCCACGGGCCTGCACTCAAGCTTTGATACGACAAAAAGGGTGGATCTACAGATTATAGTCACCGAGATCAATTGCGAAATCGAAACCGTCACTGACCCTAGAACAGGGAAAAGGGTGCGCGCTTCAGTTGAAGATTTGGGTCCTGAGGGGTCCACTATGACCTGGCGCTCAATTGCAAACCTTGTAAAATTAGTTGTGGGTTTTGCAATTCCTATCAATCGATTAAGCCTTTTGATCGGCCAAAGTGAAT
>JAYVXN010000162.1:0-2096 GCA_043785085.1 Bdellovibrionales bacterium
TTTCCGGCGCCCTCGCCGGGTACGTCGTCGCGGTATTCTCAACCGAAGTCGTGGCGCTTCTGCACCCGCTAGATGAGTCTCCGGCAAATCAGCCACCGCGACTCACTCGCTTAGCGCAATTTATTCTTCGGAAAGTCGGCATCGCGGATAAGCTTTCTACCCAGGCTGAAACATTTCGTGGCCAGCTAAAATCATTTGAAGAAAGTATCGCTAGCGAAGCAGCCGCACGCACCCGCCTTGAGCAGGAGTCCAGAAGCTCAAATGAATATGTGGAAAAGGTAAAACAAATCCGCCACGACATCCGCTCGCCACTCAGTTCGTTGCAAGCGATTTATGAAAAAAGGTTCCTCAAAAATATTGATGGGCTAGTTCTGGGACCGGCAACTTGCCAAGTTTGTGATAGAGCGAGATTTTCAGGACTTCAGGCTTCCTGAAGCCGTAAGATTTTCTGATTACCACTTTCGCTTTGTTATTTTGTCCCTCGACAGCCCCCAAGGAAATCTCATTTTTAGCTTCAAACCAGTTCAAGATTAGTTGCTTGTGTGAGCGAATGGTCTTGGCCACTTTTTTCATTGGCTCGAGCTTGGAACGCATGACCTGAGTGCACCATTGATCTAAGAACTTGCCAGCCCATGTCGCTGATGTGTAATCCCAGAAATTCTGGAAATCTTCTTTGTGGAGATAGGCGCGGATTGTTTTCAGGTTGCAGGCCAAAAGATCCTTCAGTTTCACCTTCTGATTGTCCGTCAGGTTCTCAGGGTTTTTCAGCACGCACCAACGCGAGTGCTTCAGTACAACCTCTTTGCCTTTGCGTACCAGCTCCCTGGTTTCCATCGCTCGAACCTTGTCGATCGCCATGCTAAGTTTTTGCGCGATGTGGAATCGATCCAGAATGTTTAGGGCATTCTTAGCTCTGAGTGCAATAACCTTTAGGTATGGCCGCCACATGTCGCTGCAAACGAACCTGAGCTTCAGACTACGCTCGTCACCAAACCAATCAAAAAACGCAGTGATCGTTTTTTCCTTCCGCGCTTCGCCGCACCAAAGAAGGCGTTTACAATGATTGTCGATTTGATAAACCAATGTCATAAACCCGAGTTTCTTCGACCAATGTATCTCGTCAACTCCGATGGCAGAAATATTGGACAAGTCCATGCGTTCGCGCCCCCAGCTGACCGCCATTGCTACCGCTGAGAAAACGTAGTGCCACGACGACTTGAACTGTCTTGCAACCTCTTGCATGCTCAAGAGCTTTGCCCATTCGCTCAAATGCCAGGCGTAGCTGGTGGTCAATGGACTCTTGCCCACGCTCCACGGAACTGTTTCGGCCGTCACGCCGCACTTTGGACATTCCAGTCTTCGCATGCAATACAAAAACACAACCGCAAGACCCCATAGGGGAACATGAATGAATTCTCGCTGCGGCAACCGATCATAACCAGAACACTTCTCGCCACAGCCCGAGCAGAGGCCTTTGCTGCCCTTGCGTGGTTCAACCTTGACCTCGATTCGGGATTCTTTTGACGTCTCGTTTAATCGGACATCACGGTAGACAAAAAGAGGATGATTTTCCTTCAGATTCAAAATAGTCTTCACATTCAATTGCATCTTGATGGCTCTCTGGTTGAAAACACGGTAGTTTTGATTATGTCGAAAAAAAAGAAAGCCGCCAAAGATAATGCTCTCCTCACAGAGTATTTTTCAGACTTCAATGATTGGCCCAGCAAATGGGTTGAAGGCGATGAAGACCTAAAAATTGGCGTGGGCATGCTGGATTCATTTGCTGTGTTTATAAAATCCTTGATCGCAAGTGGGCTGGCAAAGAAGACCATTAAGAATCACATGTCGAACCTCGATCTGCTAGGGAATGAAATTATTCGACGATTGAATGACGGCGACGCGGCCTATCGAAAACTGGCGACGAATGTCCTAATATTAAAATACATCGACGACGAAACCGGACCGCTTCTATCGTTTTGGGATCCGAATGACAGTACCGAGTTGGCCCATCATATGACCTTCGATGCAACCTGTCGCAAACTCTACAAGTTCATTTCTCCGCCATTTTGACCCACTAATTATTCAGACGAACCGAA
>JAYVXN010000163.1:0-7015 GCA_043785085.1 Bdellovibrionales bacterium
GCAACTCCTTGGTCTCTTGGCCACCATATGAACGGCTCACTTTATAGGCCAGAATAAACCTTGAGAATTTATCACGAACCGCCTGAACATAGGCTTTAATGCCATTAAATCGCAAGACGCTGACATCGATGTGCCAAGTTTGATTCGGACTCAACGTTCGGTCGGGTTCATCATCCCCTTCAGGGAGGTGGATTTGGCATAAACCTTGTAATGGACTCTCCTAGAAATTATCAAATCATTGATATTAGCCTTAGGAGTATGCCTCATAAAGTCTACTTCGAGGGTGTTGCAACTGAGACCCAGGAGAGACCCAAACTGATTATTCATTTGGTTTTCATCTCACGCTCAAGACGCTTTCATCAAAATCGTAATGATAACATGATGAGACTCACTCAGTGAATTTCTCGTTTTTTTTTGAAAGCAGTTGCAAATTCAAATGAGCTTAGCGAATCTCGTCGAGAAAGTGAGGAGAGGGCAAATTAAATCCGACAATTGAGCTGAATCGTGAGCGTCCGGATGGGGGTTCTGATAAAAAAACCAGCGCCGATTTTCATTCGGGCGCAAGCTTTGGCTATAACGTCAATGATTTCTTCCGGCCACATCTGGATTTGCTGATTGAATTTACTGCGGAGCTGACCAATCTTTTACTAGTGCCGTGCGATTTTAACTTTCGCAAGTTTTTTAAGGCGGGCATTGGTGCGGAAATAGGTTTGACTGGATTTACTGAGAAGCGGTTAGCGAAGGTTCGTCTTGAATACGAATTCTAAAAGAACGAGGGAGGGACAGTCTGTGATAAGGTTTATCATTTCTTTGACGCTGAGCGTGGGCGTTTTCCAATCGGAGGGTTTGGCTTTGCCAAACGCCGGCAAACGATTTTCAGTGGCAGCCGGTGCCTGTCCAATTTTTGGAGTCGGCAGTGCGCTGGTCGCTCCACCTGATCTTTTTAGTCAGAACGGAATTTTGAAACTCAGCCTCTCCTATCGAAGCAGTATCGATGCAAATGGCAATACCCAATTTTGCTATCTGCTTCCGGATGGGCGACGTTCGCCAACATTGCATTTAAATCCAGGTGAACATTTAGTCATAACACTAACCAATGACACCCCTGCACCTGCTTCTGATGCTTCGATGCAAATGCAGATGCCGCCACTGCCGAACGGTAAGGTCTGCGGCTCTTCAATGATGACAGCGTCGTCGACAAATCTTCATTTTCATGGCACCAATACACCGCCCACCTGCCATCAAGACGAATCGATTTTTACCATGATCAATTCCGGCGAGTCGTTCACCTATGATCTGCAAATTCCAAATGATGAGCCGCCAGGGCTTTATTGGTATCATCCACATGTCCATGGCATGAGTGAAAACGCGGTTTTAGGTGGAGCTTCAGGTGCCATCATCATCGAGGGAATTCAAAATCTACAGCCCGAAGTCGCTGGTCTTTCGCAGCAGCTTTTGATTTTTCGTGACAACCTTGTGTCCGGCGCTCCCACTCCGGGCGGGTTGATTCCGTCTTGGGATTTGTCTCTGAATTTCATTCCGATTCCCTATCCAGATTATAAAACTGTTAAAATTTCTATGAAAGAAGGCGAGAAGCAGCTGTGGCGAGTGCTCAATGCCAGTGCCGACACCATTCTTGATTTGCAACTTCAATACGACGGAGTCAATCAACCATTGCTCGTCGTTGCTCTTGATGGCGTGCCAACTGGTTCACAAGACGGCATACAAAAAGGCAAAGTCGTTGAGCAGACGCATATTCTATTGGCGCCAGGCGCCCGAGCGGAGTTTATTGTTGTTGGGCCTTTGCAGTCAATCACCTCAGCGGTCCTAAAGACGTTAAAGGTAGACACCGGGCCTGGCGGCGATAATGATCCGCTTCGACCTCTTGCGACCGTTCAGCTCACGCAAACGACACCCGTATTGCCAACCGTACCGCCAGTCTCAGGACCGGCTGGCGTGCAGCGTTTTTCCGGAATTTTATCTGCGAAAGTCGCAGCTTCGCGAAAATTGTATTTTTCTGAAATTCTTTCTAATCCTAATGATCCGAGCAGTCCAACGAACTTTTACATAACCGTGGATGGGCAAACTCCAGTTCTATTTGACCCAAAGAATCCACCAGCAATCACGACCCAGCAAGGAGCAGTGGAAGACTGGGTTGTCGAAAACCGAACTAAAGAAACTCATGTTTTTCATATTCATCAAATTCATTTTTTGCTTTTAGAAAAAAACGGTACACAGGTCACTGCCGATCAACAGCAGTTTCTTGATTTGGTAGAAGTTCCCTATTGGAGTGGCTCTGGGCCTTATCCAAGCGTCAAAGTGCGCATGGATTTTCGCGGCTTGACTGTCGGGGATTTTGTTTATCATTGCCATATTCTCCAGCATGAAGACAATGGGATGATGGCGGTGATCAGAGTCTTGCCAACACCCCTGCTGTTGAAAAATGAGAGCGCAAAACCTTAAACCACGGCCGAAACGAAAAGCGTAACTGAGAGCCAAGGCCGTGACAGTCTTGTCAGTTAACAGCGCTGTGCATAGCAAAGAAAATTCTTCTATTGCCAAATATCAATTAGTTCGTCAGAGCCAGTAAACATTTCACCGCAGTAATGCGTACCAAATGAAATTTGAATAGTAAGAGGTAGTTCGGAGACTAAGACCGCAAAAAATCGCGAGTTTTCCACAGATTTTAAATTTATCTGATGAGGGGATGTGGATAACTCGTGTCCGGCGCACCCGTGGGCTGCCGATCAGTAATTTCTATGCCATTGAAGTTTGCTGAGCAGCAAACCCTCGAACCATCTTCTGACTGTTCTGCTTGTTTTAAATCCGGTGAATTGATATGCGTCGAGAAGTGATTTTTTTGATGATCTTTTTTGCATCATGAAATCATGCCCGAAACTGAAGACCAGTCAAATCCTACGTTCGCCGCCACTGGAGAGCGTTACTCGGGAAAAATACCACCATTTTTTCCCCTAAATTCCACGAAGAGCCATTTATTTTATGTCAGCGATTAGGCAATGAGTGATCTGGTGTCGCTGAGAGTGGTGGAAGTTATTCCAAACCCATTTTGCCTCACATGTAATTTCAGAGGTCTCAGTTTTATTTGATCCTAAAATTTCGACCTCATAATACTTCAACGTGCAGCCCGATCCACATGAACTCTGAGAAATGAGGGTCGGATTTCCGACACTGAGATTTCCAGTTCCCAGGTCCGAGCGAAGGCTCTCCATGCCAGGCAGATTGCCGTATTTTTCAAGAGCATTGTCGATCAATACACTTGCGAATTCGTTGAGATTGTTTTTTTGAAGAGCATCGCCAGCCAAACCAAGGACTCCTCCGGGGGTGCTATCATCCCCATAGCAACCTGAAAGAGCCGTGATCATAAACAACCCACAAACCGTCAAAATAACTTTTTTCATTTTATCTCCCTCTTGAAAGAATCAATTTACGTAACGTTATTTTTTAAACAAAATTAAAGACATGATCACTTACGTTTTAAAATATTGTGTTTTCTACATTGGTAAATCCAGGCGCGTAAGGAACCCGGTGAGAACGAAGACTAAAACCACCAGACCGAGCTCGATGCGAAGCTCGCGCAGTACGGATAATGAAAATCGCGCTTCATCTGCTGACTCCCATCGTCTTAAATGAATGAATTGATTCACAGATGCGGCCAAAAGCGCACATGCGAAGAGCCCCAGCTTTAAACTGAGTAACTGACCATAGGGAGTGGCCCAAGGTGCCAAAAGCTTCACATTGTGGGCATAAGCTGTAAAAAACCCAGAGATCAGGATGACCGCGGTACTGACCATGGCAAAATGAGAAAATCTTTTAATCACCTGCTGGCTTGATAACGTATGAGTCCATGAGGCTCCCAGCTTGACCCTGCGAGATAGCCATTGAACCAAGTTCAGCAATCCGCCAGTCCATACGCTGACAGCAATGACGTGAGCGGCATCAGCGATTAGGAGCAGCGAGTGGTCGTTGGCAGCAGTCGCATGCCCAGAAAAACTAAATGAAAACGGCAGTAGAAAGGTGAGCCACGAAGGCCAAGTTTTTTGCAAAACAGCACCGAGGAGAATAGCAAGGAGAGTGAGAATTCGAATGCCGCAGACTTTGCCAAATGACGTGTCGGTAAAAACGGTTTTCATCTCTGTTGGTAAAAAGGAGCCTGCCATATCCGCAGCAACCAGAATCATCCAAACGATTGATAAAAGCAAAAGGCCCGTCGTCCACCGCAAGACGAGTGCGGACGTTAGCGGAGTCAATTGGGCGCTCGCGGCACCCGCGGCATTGGCAATGAAATTGCGAAATACCACCGTGCCGATAAAGAAACAAGTGATGGTGAAATCAAGTCCATGCAGCAAGCTCAAAATCAGGTTCATGAATTATTTCACTTGAGGTGAAAAGGTAAAATCAAATTCGCCTTCTTTGTGATGGGTGTCGGGTGTTACCGCTTTCCAGCTGACGTGAATTTTACCTTTATCGGAGGCTGTCATCGGTCGAAGTGCGACACTTAGAGAAGATTTCGCAGATCCTTCTACGGCTTTTCCGGTGCTAATGATTTCACCATTTTCATTTTTTACTTCAATTTTTGAAAGTGCCGTCTCGGGCGTTTCAGAAAACGAAATCTCGATTGATTTAGGAGCCTCCGTGACCGTCGAATTCGGCTCTGGTGTCGCTTTTTTCAAGTGCGCATGCGCAAGTACTTGGGTGGATGCGAACAGCAACGCGCCGGCAACCAGAAGTTGAGCATTCTTTATAAGTGATTTCATTTATTCCCCCTCTTTATTATTGGTCTTGTTGTTTCCATTGGTTTTGTCCGCCAGCTGCAAATTGAAATTTCTGGTCAAACTTTGCTCCATCAAAGAGCTGGAGTTCCCAGGGGCCTTCCATGGAGAAAGTCACCCGAAGTGCGTACACGCCAGGTGGGTTTTCTTTCACCTTGGGCTCCGTGGTCCCCATATCCATACTCGTCATATGAACCTTGGCCTTTAGCTTTAGTCCCGTCACTGATTTTCCAGATGTCTGATCGATGACTTTAAACTTAAAGTCATGTGTCCCCGCCTTTGGCGGGTTTGGCGAGAGTGTTGCCTCGATTTTGAAAGGAGACTTCATGGTAGGCACTTCTTTCATCGATGCCTCGGGTTTACCAGTTTGATGAATAGGGCCTGCCGAACTTTGCTCTGGCGGCTTTTGCCCAGCCATTTTCATGCCTGAATGAGCGGCGCTCATGTCCATATGTTCATACCCTGCACCTTCGACCATCATCAAATTCATCATATTGACCATAGGTGTCTGTTCACCAAATCCGACTTGCGAATCGAAATCCTCTTTGCCCGTGACTGTGTATGATCTCTTTGGATGGATCATGGGCATTTTCGTCATGCCTTCTTTTTCTTGAGTTAATGCATCAGCAAAGACACTTAAGCCCACCATGATCGCCGCTGCTGCTAATGCAACCGCCAGCATATATTTGCGCGCCTTTGACTTCTTGCCGCTCGACTCACAACAACGATCAGTTTGCACTTTCATTTTATACCTCATTCGGGAATATATTGGTGCTGTTGGTTAAGAAGCGAACGCCTCGGGCCGATATGTTGGTTGAAGGTCGCGCTGAAGTTAAACGCAAAACCCACGAGGATCGTCTGCTCATAGGAGAGCCCAGGAGTTTGCAAATTCGCTAAATCTGAATTTCTCCATTGCCCGAGATACTGGCTGGTGAAATCAAAACCCTGTCCCAGGCGCTTGACTCCAGTGAGAGCAAAACCTGCTGAGTTTGCGTTTACGACTCGGAAGTAGTTCTTATACCCCGCCGTCAACGCGACTTGGTAGCCGGGTTTGCCGAATGGGCTATGAAGATATCTCAGCGCAAGGGCAACAGCGTTTGAGTCGGCCTCAAAAGTATCGGTCATTGACGAAAAGTTTCCTAAATCACTGCCGACGCTCGCAATGTCATGGAAGCGTAAATCGACAATATTGGTCACGCTTTGATTCAGATTAATAACGCCACCCGCGTAAAGTTGATCGAGTCCTCGTGAGGTGGGTCGATCAACTTTAATGTGCTCGTAACCAATACCAAAAGAACTAAAGGTCTGAAGGTTTTCAAGCCCTGGCGGCCCAAGGTATTGAATGCTTGCGCCAATGGAGTTAATTTCGCCATCGGCACTAGGGTCGATCGAATTAAGGAGATTCTGCACGTGAATATTTTCAAAATACTTGAGACTTTGATTGATACTGAAAGACGCGACATTTGCATAGCGGTGTTCTTCGATGACCTTGCCATTCGCATAAGGGTTGAGCGGATTCATCAGGGTGATCAGATCATCACCTCTGAGAGTCGGAAAATCGACTAAGTGAGCGGTCGGATTGTCTGAACGTCCAATGAGAATTTCATATTGCAAATCCTGATAATCCACAAAGGCCTGTTGTAAAAAGAGAGAGGACGTTGAAGTCCGGTTCGAGTCATCAGTTGTGAGAGTGCCGAGGCCGAGACTGCCAATTCCAGAGTGATAAAGTCTTTGCGCAGCACCAATGAGGACAGCTGAGTCACTGAAATTCAGCTGCCCTTTGCTTCTAGGGTTAGGATTTTTAAAAAGTGCGGAGTCAGAACTTCGTTGAAATTCGAGAGTCGCTACACCGACACCGTCAACTTGAATTTGCGGCATGGTGCTCGGATCTTCAGGAATGGGGACGGGTTGCGCCAGATTCGCCCATGCTTTATTGACGTTTAAAACCAATATCATCGCCAGAAGAAGTTGAATTTGAAATAATTTAGGTCTCATGAATTCACCTGCACGATTTCTGGAACTTTGACTCCGGCCTTTTCAGCATCTTCATACATGAGCATGGTCATCATGCCACCTGGGAAAACACCATTGTTCGTTGTCGCGAGGTCGCTGTGATCATGAAAATGCCAATGTCCTGGATTTGAGCCCTGGACGATAATGTCGCTGGTGGTGCCTGGAAAGACGGGGATCGTGTTCAGGCGAAGCGGGGACTGCAGAGGGGCGCC
>JAYVXN010000164.1:0-6998 GCA_043785085.1 Bdellovibrionales bacterium
GTGTGACCCACCACAAGGTGTGGACCTAGTTTTCCAATAGGTAAATGGAATCACTTGCGCCTGGCTTTTCAGGCCCAGAAAAAAAATCAAACTAGCGAAAATTAAGAAAATCGACTTTATTTTCATAGAGTTAAGATTAAAGCATTTTACGCCGCATTTGTCGCTGAAAATCAGCTCAAGGCGACTAGTGAAGGTAATGTCTGGTGATTTCCAAGAGAGTTCTGACATTGATCGGCTTTTGAATCATTTCATGCTGGGTGACACTCGCCTCGAGACTTTCTTGAGGAGTTTTCCCACTCATAATGACAATTGGAATCACCGACAGACGCGGATCCGACTCCGCGTGTTGCATGAATTCTCGGCCATCCATCACCGGCATGATCAAATCCAGAATGATCAATGACGGCAATTCGTTGGTTGAATTGAGAAACCGCAATGCTTCTTCGCCGTTGGTAGCGGCCTCAACCTGGTAACCCTCACCCTTTAAAAAAACTTTCAGCAAAGCCAAGCTATCCATCGAGTCTTCAACAATGAGAATTAATTTGTTTTTTTGCAAGACTGGCGCCGACACAGTCAAACTGGTCGACTGCCTCGCTGTATCGAGCATGGGTAATGAGACAAAAAAGGTCGAGCCTGAGTGCTGAGCGCTTTCTACCCAAATTTTTCCACCATGCTCCTCGACTATTTTTTTTGATATATAAAGGCCGAGCCCGAGGCCCGAAATTTTTGAGTGATTCAAATTGCCGCGGTCGAAGCGGTTAAAAATCCGCTCTTGCAATTGTGGAGGAACTCCCTGCCCTCGATCTCGGACTTTGATGACGGCATTTTTTGTTTTTACATCAGCTTCGACGATCACATCAATGGGTTGCCCAGCACCGTATTTAACGGCATTCGAGAGCAAATTGGTAATGACCTGTTCGATTCGGATCGAATCCCAGTAGCCAATCGCCTGAGGACCACTTGGTCGAGAGACTCGCCATTTGATTTTTAAATCTGACGCCAATTGCGCCACAATGGTTTGGGCCAGTTCTCCAAGATCGACGCGGCTGCGTTTGAGATTAAGCTTGCCAAAATTAATTCGCGTTACATCTAAAAGTTCATCAAGCAAACTGGTCAACCGTTTGATTTGTTGCTCACAAAACCGCACCTTGTCCAATACATATTGCGGGGTCAATGCCGTTGCCTCCAAGTCGCGATTCCAAGAGGCGCCACTCTCCTTTGTCAGCGCCTGATCAAGCATTTGCATCTGCAAAAAAGTCGAATTCAAGGGCGTTCGCAATTCATGTGAGGCAATGGACATGAATTCATCTCTGGCACGAATCGCTTCTTCGGCTTCAGCTTTGGCAGCCTGTTCCCAGACCAACAAAGAGTTATTCTCTGTATTGATCATTTTGCGCTCAATGCCATATTGAATGACGCGCGAAATGTAGCGACCTTCGAGACCGCTCTTTAAAATATAATCTTCGGCACCATTGCGTATCGCCGTGAGGGCCACTTCGTCATCATCTAGTCCCGTTAGAATAATCACCGGCACCGTCGGAAATCGCGCCGCAACCAGTGTATAGCTGGCGACCCCCTGGCTATCTGGCAAAGTGAGGTCTAGAAGTAAAGCATCAAATTCCTCTCGGTCGAGCCGATTCAAGGCGTCCGACAAGAGCGAACAGGTGGAGACTTCAAACGCCGGATGTTTTTGTTCATGCAATATAATTTTGAGGAAGTCTTGATCGGCCGGGTTATCCTCGACAACTAAAACTTTGAGCCGTTCACGAAGTGACCGTTTACCGATTGGCAAGGGGGTGAGATTCAATACCAATGCCATTATCAGAAACGGAAAACAGATACTCACCCTCTCGCCGTTTACAATGAATGCGAATTTCGGGCCGCCGACCTTTTTGATGAAATTTAATGGCATTGCTGAGAAGGTTTTGCAAAAGTTGTTCAATCAATAATGGACTTGCCAAAATCACCGGGAGAGTCTGGGCTGTGATAATGGCGCCACTCTCTTCGATCGCTGAAGAAAGATTTCTTCTCACCTGGTTCAAAATCTCATTGAGATCAGTTGCCTGGCGGACGATTTCGCCTTTTCCCACTCGCGAATAGGTTAAAAGGTCTGATATCAAGCTCTCCATTCGGCGCGCCCCTTCAACCATATAGGCAATGTATTTGTTAGCTGATTCATCCAACTGGCTACTATAACGGCGCTCCAGCAATTGCGCATAATTGACAATCATTCTAAGTGGCTCACGTAAATCATGAGACGTGACGTTAGCAAACTGTTCAAGATCAGCATTGGACCGCGCCAATTCCCTCGTCCGCTCAAAAACCCGCACTTCTAATTCCTCTTTAGACTCGCGAATTTTTTCTAAAAGCTGATCACGCTCTTGCTCAATCCGTTTGCGCTGGTCGATATCCTCAATAATGGCAATGAGGTACTCCGGTTCACCGCTCGCGGTTTTAACAACTGAGGCAGTGAGATTGGCCCAGATATCATGCTGATTCTTATTCCTATAACGTTTTTCAATACTGAAATTAGAAATCTTTCCGGCCGTCACCTGACTTAACATCTGCAAGATCATATCCAAATCATCCGGATGCGTTATGTCCTGAGATTTCATTTTTTTCAGTTCCTCTTCTGAGTAGCCCACAACCTTGGTGAGCTTGCGATTGACCATGAGAAAGGAGCCGTCGAGTGCCAAGACAGAGATGCCCACTGCCGCCTGATTAAACACTGAACGAAACTTTTCTTCGGCAGCTTCGCGACTCAATTCTGCCTGCCTGCGGTCAGTGACATCCCTGACCACACCAGAAACTCGTATTGCTTTCTGGTGATCATCACGCGTGACTTTGCCATTGGACTCCATCCAATGAATGCTGCCGTCAGGATGCGCCACCCGGTAAGCCGTACGAAAGTCATGGCCGGCCGCTAATGCGGACTCGATGGATTTTTTAAAACTGGTCACATCATCGGGATGAATAAGCGCAAGTAAACTCTGAAACGATGTCGAAATTTTGCGATCTTCAATACCAAAAAGCGCGAGAAAGCTATCAGAACGATAGATCTTGTCAGCCGGAATATCCCAATCCCAAGTCGCCATTTTCGCCGCATCCAAGGCAAGACTCATCTGTTCCTGCATTTTTTTAGAGGCTGCCTCAGCGGCTTTGCGCTCAGTGATGTCTGTCGCTGAACTCAAAAGAAGTCGCCGTCCGTCAGTGAGCAAGCCCATGGGCACAGCCGTAAAATCCCAAATGCGCTGGGCTCCTGACTTTGTGCGGATCGTGAATTCACCCTCCTTGCGCTTTTCATTGATCGAAAATAAACTTTGCAGATAATGTAACACCGCCCGACTTCCTTCGCCGTAGGCCAGTTCAGTCCATTTCTGAAGTGTCGAAATTTCACTCTTAGAATAGCCAGTCAATTCTGTCCAAATCTGACTCAGCAAAAGAATTTCACCATTTTCGGCAAACAGCATCATCGGAAACGGAGCATCCAGAATGGCTTTTTGCAAGCGGTCTTCGCTCTCTTTCCTGACGCTGATTTCCTGACTGAGTTCAGCCGTCCTTTCAAGAATTTTTTTCTCTAGCGACCGATTAAGGTCTCGGACTTCAGCCTCGGCCTCTTTTAACTCTGTGATGTCCCACATCACACCCGTCATCCTTTCCGGATAGCCTTTTTTATCAAAAAATGTCTCGCCCCGGCCGGCGATAAAATGAACACTGCCATCTGGCCAAAGTGCTCGATATTCAGTTCGATAAGGTTGATGAGTTTTAAGTGCGGCTTCAAGTTTCTTGAGTTCACGCTCTCGGTCGTCCGGATGTATCAGACTCGCGATTTGTTCAATCGTGCCGCCAAATTGACCGGGAGCCAAACCAAACAAAGCCTCATGGTGAGAATCCCAATTGATCGAATAATCAGTGAGATTGACTGTCCAGGTGCCGACCTTGGCCGCCGAAAGTGCCAAACTCAAACGTTCTGACAATTCCCGCACGGACGCCTCGGCGTTTTTGCGGGAAGAGGCATTCCGGATAATCGCTGTAACGCGCATTCGATTCGCTGCGCCGATGGAACCCAAACTGACCTCGATCGGAAACTCCGAACCGTCTTTTCTGCGCCCCAAAAGACTCATCTCTTCACTTGAAAAGGGCTCACGTAAACGCTCTAAAAAATCCGTTCGAATTTTTTGATCAATTGACCGCCAGCGCACAGGCACCAGTATTTCAATGGAGTTGTCGATCAATTCTTCTCGCTCATAGCCGAACCAATTCAACAACTGGTGATTGGCAGTGACAATCAAGCCTGTTTCATCTGCGGTCAATACGGCGCAAGGCGAACGTTCAACTAGCTCTTCATACATATTCTCTGACGCCAGATCGGCTTCTTTTTCGTGTCGCAACTGGATCAGTGATTTTAATCGAGTCTGAGCTTGTTCTGCATGAAACGGTACCAGCAAATAATCGTCAACCCCTGCTTTCAGAAACTTTAAGCGAGTATTTTCGTCCATATTCGCCACTAAAACGACCACCGGGATTTTTGACAAGCCTTTCTGACTCCGAAAATCTTCGTAAAATGCTTTGCCGTTCTCCGACGGCAACTTCGAGTCCAACACGACTAAAGACGGATTGAGTGTCCGAGCTTTTTGCCGGCCCTCGCGACGGCCAGAGGCATGCGCGAAATCAAAATCACGAGAAAGGCCACTCCACATTGTTTGATTCAACTCAGAGTTGACATCTACGACCAAAACTAATTCTTTGGGTTTCATTTCGATTCGACTGGATTCTGTAAAATCTTGATCCATCAGCCAATCTAGCAAATTTTTTGTCAGGGAGAATTTACAAGAATGTGGACAGTTGATCATGGGGCATTCGCGGGGGCAAAATACACCCTTTGTAAAGGGATCTCGAGGTAAATTATCCTAGTTTTACAAGAAATCGGAGCGCCGAAAGCGGTGCTGATTTTGCAGTCAAGTAGCAATTGGTACATCTCGGTATTCAACAATCAATCGAAAGGATCAATATGAAACAATCAGCGTGAACCCGATCGATTTTAAACTTCGCGACGGCAAGTTGCGCATGATTCGAAAATATGGCTTTCCGCTGATCCTCGGCCATGATTTGGCAGGAGTGGTCACGAAAGTCGGAAGCCATGTGAACAGATTTAATGTCGGAGACGAAGTCAATTCCCGTCCCAACAGCGCGCGTATCGGGACCTTTGCCGATTTTATCGCTGTTGACCAGAATGCGATCGCACTTAAACCAAAATCTGTTTCATTTTCTGAAGCGGCGAGTATCCCGCTGATTGGTTTGACCGTTTGGCAAGCGATGGTCGAAGTCGGCCATGTTAAAGCAGCTGATCGGGTTCTCATTCATGCCGGCTCTGGCGGCATTGGCACTTTTGCCGTTCAGCTAGCCAAACATCTTGGCGCCATTGTTGCCACCACCAGTGCAGCAAATGCGGAGCTGGTTGCAAAACTCGGCGCGGATCAAATCATCGACTACCGTAAGGTCAACTTTATCCATCTCCTCGAGCCTCAGGACTTTATTCTAGATACTCTGGGCGGCACCGCTCTTTACAATTCATTTAAAGTCATTAAAAAAGGCGGAAAGAAAAAGAAACGCCATTCCGAAATGCCTGGGCGCTGATCGACTAAAAAAGAGTTGCCAGACGACGGCGGCCGTTTCAATCTGATCTTCTATGCAGAGTCGCCCGCTGTCGTTACTCCTAAAAAAAGTGCCGAAAAAGTCTGATTCGACTTATGACAAAGAATTGAAAGATCTCCAATTCCGAATTTTGCGCATTCAACAAGGAATCTGGCATCAACAGCGGCGAGCTGTGATTGTGTTTGAGGGATTTGATGCCGCCGGCAAAGGTGGCACCATTCGACGTCTTGTTGAAATGCTCGATCCCCGTGGGATTCGGGTTTATGCCACCGGCCCACCCACTCCTGAAGAAAAGGCACGCCATTATTTAGCGCGGTTTTGGTCGGCCCTCCCCACGCCAGGAATGATTTCTATCTTTGATCGCAGCTGGTATGGCCGAGTGTTAGTCGAACGCGTCGAAAAGCTCACACCTAAACATCGCTGGAAAGACGCTTTTTCTGAAATTAGACATTTTGAAAAAATGCTCACCAATGACGACATCGACCTGATCAAGATTTTTTTGTCCATCCACCCTGAAGAGCAATTGCGCCGATTTGAAGAGCGCCTCCGAAACCCCTCTAAACAGTGGAAGCTAACCGATGACGACTTGCGCGCTCATGAAAAATGGCCTGAGTATGTGACGGCCGCCGATGAAGCGTTAAAAATGACTTCGACTAAAAATGCGCCTTGGAATTTAATTCCGGCAGATGTGAAGCCCACGACGCACTACCAAGTATTGAAATTGGTCGTCGAAGCTCTAGGACACCATGAAAACCGAATACAGGAAAAGGCCGAAGCACAAAAGCGCGAATTAGAAATTCGCACGGCATTAGAAAAACTCAAGCATGCCCGCCGGAAGTGGTCCCATGATAATCGATAATTCCATCTCTAAAGAAGATCAACGCCAATACCGCCAATCACTTGGTCAACAAGTCAATACCATTGAACAAGAAGCCCGCATGGTCCTGCCTGGAATTCAAGCCTTGTTCGGCTTCCAGCTTATCGCGGTTTTCAATCCAGGTTTTAAAGCTGAATTATCTGAAACGTCCCAGATACTCCATCTCATCGCACTCATTCTAGTCGCCATTTCAACGATTTTAATCATCGCGCCTGCAGCCTACCACCGCCAGGCGAACCATCAAATTTCTAAGCATTTTGTCAGTCTGTCCAATAGCCTTCTGGCTTGGGCGATGGTGCCACTCGCACTTGGCTCTTGTCTGGATATTTACCTGGTTACCCGGCTGATTGTGCGTTCAACTTTTTGGAGCATCGTTATTGGGTGCGGCGTGTTTTTTATTTACTTTTGGACCTGGTTTATTTTCCCGCATATTCGCGGAAAAAAAATAAAGAAACTCCCCACCCAG
>JAYVXN010000165.1:0-2075 GCA_043785085.1 Bdellovibrionales bacterium
GGTCTTTTGCGACGACTCTTCGTTGGTCGGCCTCTCGTTAGCCGCCTGCTAGCGCTTCGGCCTCCCGTCTCGATTCGTCGCAAAATCCACGGCGAAAAATTGTCAAGTTACTTATGACAGGGTGCTTAGATTCTCGCGTTATCGCAATTTTATTTCGTCTTGTTTTTTAAACGGAATGGTAAACGGCCCGACCTGGGCCGAGCCTTTTAAAAGATACGGTGTTTTACCCGATTGCAGAAAGCTCGCCAAGGACGAAAGCAGATCCGTGAAGCGGAGTGGTACCGGAATTTCCACTACACCCTTCCCTTTGGCTGGAATTGTCACCGGATTGCTGACCTCGCCCTTGGCAAACGGACGCGAATTCATTTCAAGCTCATAGTTGACGTTTTTCACAGTCATCGAAAATGAATTCGGATTTTCGACACCAACTCCGAATAAAAGAGTGACTCCGCCGTCGCTCACTTGTGCGAGATTTACATATTCCAAATTTGCTTTTGGTTCGGTAAGAAATATCTTCCACGATGTGCAGCCACCCAAAAATAAAATCAAAACCAGGACTGCATTTAGGCGGAAGACGGAATAAAGCATTGACTAATCACTGATCGTAGATGGGTTAAGTTAAATGGCTTCGCAAAAAAACCTTGCGCGCCAAGATCCATCATCCGATTTTGCTCCAAATTCGAATAGCCTGTCATCACAAAAAAATAGGGCGGTGCCTCGGGAGCGGCTTGCCTAATCCGGGTCAGCAACTCCACCCCGTCGCCACTTGGCATACGGACATCGCAGACAATGACATCAATTTTGTTATTCAAATAGAGCGTGTAGGCTTGGCGACCGTTCTCCGCTGAAATCACTTGCGCCCCAAGAGCCGCCAGTTCGTCAACCAGCATCTCGCGCAGGTCTGCCTCATCATCGACGACCATAATTGTTTTTCCGGCAAGTGGATTCATTTGAAACCTGAACCTTTTCCCCAGTCATCCGAATTGCTCGGTCTGACGAGATCCTATCGACGCAAAATCATGCGAACTTGATCAGGCCCAACAGGCCCAACAGAATTGTCGCCCAACAGAATCAAAGAAATCTTATCTCCGCCTTAAAAATTGCGAAACAATTCAGCCGCAGGTGGCGCTTTTTCAACTAAACCCAATTCATGTATCTGCTGCGTTAGCTGGCTCCAGCGTTGCTCAGACATTGATCCCAATCCTGATTTAGCTGTTTCTGCTGTCGCAATTAGAGATTTTTGGGTTGCAGCACTTGCTTTGAAAGTTTCAAGGTCCATGGATGGATTCATTTTGTGCATCAATTGATTGACCGCTTCGGGATGAGCCAAATAAGACGTCCATCCGGCTCGTATTGAGGCGATCATGGCCTGGACGACTTTGGGATTTTTCTGCAAATAGGAAGCGCGCGTCGCGACCACCGTCGTATACGGATTGTAACCTTCTTCGGCGATAAGAAAAGTCTTCGGATGCGCCCCCGCTTTTTTTGCAGCCAGCGGCTCAGAGGTCGCAAAACATTGTTGTGAAAAGCTGGGGTCATTTAAGAAGTTCGCGATGCCACCCAAGTAGGGCACCATTTTAACTGTTGCCTTGGGGTATTTTCTCGAGAGAAACAGCGAATACGGCAAGCCCTTTTGCAGGGCCAGCGTGTCTCTTGAGGCAAATAAATCGGCAATCCCTTTATAGCCCTTTTCTTCATGCACCATTATGCCTTGTGGATTGGTCTGATAGACCGCAAAAAGCGCCACGACATCGCTGCCGTGAGAGCGCGAAAGAATCACTTCGTCGCCACTGACAATTCCGAATTCAACCGTGCCAGAAGCGATCATCTGTACGGTCGGAGTGCCGGAGCCACCTTCTTTGATTTCCACTTTTAAATTGTTTTTCTTAAACTCGTCACCTGCTTGGGCCGCATAAAACCCACCGAACTGCGGTTCTGGCTTCCAGTTAAGAGCTAGTCGAATGGTTGGGACCGGCTCGGCCGCAAATGAAAAAATCGGTAGCAAAACTAACAAAATTAAAATCGCCTTCACTTAAAACCTCACTCACGTCTTTCGGAGACATGCCAATTTCGTA
>JAYVXN010000166.1:0-6983 GCA_043785085.1 Bdellovibrionales bacterium
AATGAAATTCTCAAAAATGATCTGACCTATAATGATCAGCAGATTACTCTCGACGATTCTGCCTACGCTCATTTTGCCAAGCGTAATCCCTTCATGCGACTGCGATTGCTTTTAGGTGACACGCAGCCGACAGATCCGGGTGTGGCTTTTATTGAAAGCTTGGAAAAGAAACCCGACGTGATTTTGCAAGACACCAAAGATCAGTATCCGTTTCGGCCCTATCCATTTTTGACAACTTCGGCAATGTCAGAGTATTTGCTGGCGACAATGGTCTGCGGCCCCAATGGGGAGCCGACTGTTGCGCAGACCTATCAGATGTATCAAGAGCAAAACGCTTCTCTTTTTGATAGTGTTTTGACAGCAATTCATCTCAAGTCACCCGTGCAACGCCCGAAACTCAGCGATCTGGAACACATGGACCCAGTCGCACAGAACGAATTCCTCAAACAACTCGCCAATGCTGCTGACCGTGCAAAATATCCGACTCCGAGCTGGTTTTCAATTCCCGGCTTATTGCCTGAATCTGGAAATAGCGATGCCCTCATCGGCAATAAAACTGACGTCAGCCTGAATCTCCTGCATTGGAAACAATGGGCGACTTTTCGTCCTCCCCGCCTTGTGGATATTCCGGTGGATGTCTGTAATAAAATGCCGAACGTCCGTAAAAAAGGCCAAAAAGACTACAATGTCTACGAAGGCGTATACAAAATTGGTAATGAAGAATTTCATGGCTTCTTGGATCTGATCAGACGCTTTATCCGCCCAGATGTCGTTCGCCAAAAAGAGAGTGATTCACCGACCAAATTTGTCGATTGGTGGAAGGCGAATGTTGATCCAACTGTACAATCGGCCTTGGATGAATTTCACAAAGAATTCGTGAAAATCATCGAACAAAAATTCGTCCCACAGATGACCAATCAAAAATACTGCCGTCCCTCAGGGTCAGACTGGCTGCTTCTAAAGAATCTGCCAACTTTGGTGGGCATGAATTGCAACTATGATTCAAATTCCAACGATGCGACCGGCTTGCAAAACAAACATCAATTCGCCTTGGGCGTCGGCAACTCGTTTTTTGATGAAGCAAAATACTACCTGACTCTTTTAGCGAAACTTCATTTCACCAACAATCCAGATACGGCACCAGAGTGGAAAGATCTTAATTTCACGCAGGTGCCAAAGTTCAGAGACTCCGGTCGAGAGTTTTTATCCCGTTTACGATTGATGACGGATTTATTCAGTAGCAAAGAGAAAATGCGGGCCGCAGTTCTGAAAGCTGAAGAACTCGGTAAAAAGTTTAAAAGTGATGCGGACAAAAAAGCCGAAGAACGAGCCAACATGCTTCTTAATGGCCATGATGATCCTGAACCAATGGCGTCAAGCCAAGCACCGACAGGCGTTAAGAAAACTGCGCTTAAAAAAGTAACGGTACAAAATCGCACACCGGTTAAGTCCGCAAAAAAGGCACGAAAAGAGATTTTACCTTTGCCCCCAATTCCACCTGTGTATCATCCGCTTGAAATTGTGCCGCCTGACGCAGAACCAGCGAATCAAGTTAAACAAGCGCCAGTGACTCCGGTTGCAGCTCCCACAGGCGCAGAGGAAATCGACACTTATTGGCACCCACGTGTCCAAAATGCGTATCGAATCTTAATCCGTCTTTTGACCGAGCAGCTGGCAGACCTGAAAAAACAGACCGATCAGCCTCCGCCGGGTAAAGATCCGGGCGACATGACCTTACGAAAAGAGTTGAACGATGCTGTCTTTACAAACTTAAAAGCGCTCGTAGACGAAATCAATAGTCTCTATGGAGTGGTCAACACAGTAGAGATCGAAGAGCTGACGAGCCACACAAAAGCGGCCGGTCAATAAGCGCTGTCGAACTTTTTGACAGCCATTTCGAGCGGAAAATACGGCACGATTTTGGCAACTAAGTTTTACGTATCGAGAATTGAAATTTAAAAACAAACAAACTGACAGCCAGAAGCTGCAGTGACGAAAAACGTAATAGATGGTAACAAATGGAGGCCATATGAAAAAAATGTTAGTGTTCTCTTTGATGCTGGTGATGACAGCAAGTGCATTCGCACTAGACAAGCCCGAAGGACGTGGACCGATTGACGCCAGAATAGGTGCTGCTCACGCTCAAGCGGCTGGCGGAAAAGCAGCTGATAACAACCCCACTCTTAAAGATCTCAAGGCTCGGCTTGGAGATTTAGGTGCTATGTCGGATAAGCTGGACAAAGCGACTCTCGATAATGCTTTCCGTTCGACAATGGAGACTATGGTTCAGATTGTTGATAAAATGGCAGCAAGCAAAGACTCACGTCTTCCGGCTGCAAAACTTCAGATGATAGCTCGCCTTGAGCTGATGGCTGCGTTGAGCGGTAAAGACCTGAATTCTGCAACTGGTGAACAGTTGAAGACTTTAGTCACTGATGCCGGTGATAAAGTTGTGACATCAAAAGATGAGAGCAACGTCACTGTTTATAATCGTCTGGTTCTGGAAATCACTCGTAACCTGAGCAAGGGCGGCGAGTTCGCTTCGGTTGATGACGCTGTTTCTAAGGCGATTGCGACTCTGAAAACTGAGAATATCGATATCAATATGGAAGAAATGGCAAAAATCTGCAAAGGTTAAGCCTTCAGTTCTGATCATTCTTGTTGCCACGGCCGCTCTCAAAAAGCGGCCGGGCTTCCACAGCCTAGACGAATAGAGCTTCATCTAGAGACTGCATTCGTAGAGTCTGTTTTATTTTTCAGCTTCATCGGCGTCTGCCGTGACGATCAAGATTTCAATGCGTCGATTGCGCGCGCGATTTTCAGCGGAATCATTTGCAACGATCGGCCTCTGGTCAGCGTAGGCAACTGCTGTTAACTTGTCGGCCTCAAGACCCTCATTCGAAATCAAATAGCGAATAATTTTTGTCGCCCGCGAAGCTGATAATTCCCAATTGGTCGGATAGCGCGCCGTTCGAATCGGCTCATTATCTGTATGACCCTCAATAATAATCTTTCGGCCCGATGCTTTTAAAATTTTACCAATCTTATCCAAAGCCGACATGGCGGTCTCTTTCAAATCAGCCGAGGCCACCGGAAATAAAGCTGACGCCGTTAACTGAATTCGGACCCCGATAGCATCATGGCGCACACCCTCGACGGCATCTGAATATTCTTCCTTGGTCAGTTCTTTTTCCAACGCCCGCTGCACGTGATTTTGCACTTCTTGAGGGCCCGCCGTCATCGGTGGAAACCCTTCAATCGCTGGCGGCAAAACACTTTGCCCAGAAGCATACTTTTCCTGGCCGTTGCCCCCTTGAAGCGCCACAATACTCTTCATGTACTTGCGCATTGATTTTTCGAATTGCTCTTCTTTTTTCACATCTTGTTGGGAGGTCGCATAGAGCACCGTGAAGAAAGCAAAAAGCAGAGTAATGAAATCCGCATATGAAACCAACCAGCGTTCATGATTTTCAGGCTCTTCATGTTTGGCTTTGCGTGCTTTCATGAAGCTTTCTCAACCGATGCTGTATCTTCGTTCGTGAATGAGCGCATTTTTTGTTCAATGATGTAAGGGTTCAAGCCGGTCATGATGCTAATTGCTCCGTCGAGAATCATACGCTTAAGCTCAGACTGCTTTTTGACCTTTCGCTTGATTTTACTGCCGATGGGCAAAAAGACCAAGTTGGCCGAAGCCACCCCGTAAATAGTTGCAACGAAAGCAACGGCAATGCCGGCACCCAGTTTCGAAGTGTCAGTTAAATGTTGCATCACGGCGATCAAGCCAAGCACGGCGCCGATAATGCCAATGGTCGGTGAATAGCCACCTGCGTCTGTCCACATTTTCGCCCCTGCGATTTGGTTTTCTTCCTCCAGTTCGATTTCTGATTCAAAGACGTCCTTTAGTGTCGGGGCATCGACACCATCGACGACAAACCGAAAAACATTTTGCATAAAAGGATTGCTAAAGGAATTGAGTTTTTTCTCGAGAGCCAAGATGGACTCGCGGCGAGCCAATTGCGCCGCTTCCACTAACTCCCGGCGAATCTTCCCCTCGTCAACTTCTTTGCCATCACTAAACGCCCATCGCAGGAGTTTGAGGCCCATGCGTAAGTCCTCTTTAGTGGTCGAGACCATCACAGCACCAATCGTCCCACCAAAAACAATCATAAAGGCCGTGCCCTGAATGAGGGCTGAAGGGCTGCCACCTTCGAGCATTTGCCCGACGACAATTCCCGAAAGGCCGACAATCAGACCAAACAACGTGACCATATCCAGCATGGTTTATCCCTTCATTTCGAGCGGCGGTGAACAGCGTCTTCGATACTCAACGATTTTTTCAATAACCTCGTTCGGTTTATTGCGAACCAGGATCTTTTGACCATCCAGAAAGGTTAAAATCGTATCTGGAATCGATTCTACAAAACGAATCAGGTCCGGATTTACAAAAATCGGCACACCATTGATTTTAAGGAGTTCAATCATATACAAATAGTTTCCCACACCTTGATTCAATTTTACATTCATACCCTTGTGGTGGCAGAATAAATATGGTCTGGTCTTGTCTCTGCAACGACGAGAGGTCATCAATGGATTTTCTTTTAACAAACATTCTTCAGTATGACCGGGCTCTCTTCGTGCAGATCAATCAGGTCTGGGTTCACCCCTGGCTCGATGTGGTTATGCCGATCATCACGGACCTGCACAAAAACCCAGTCGTGAAAATGGCGATCATTCCAGTGCTGCTCGCTTACTGGATCTATCGCCAACGCATGCGCGCAGTCAAAACGATTGTCCTCGGAGTCATGGCCCTCGCATTAAGCGATTCAATCTCTTATCGAATTATCAAACCTTTGGTGTCGCGCAATCGGCCCGCTGATTCTGGAATGACCGTCGTTTTGCAAACTGACAATCATAGCGGACTATCGTTTCCGAGTAATCATGCCGCAAATATATTTACCATTGGTAATTTCGTTGGCCTCGCTGTGCCGCCACTGAGACCGACTCTACTTTTGTTTGCCGCAGCCGTCGCTTATTCTCGGGTGTATGTTGGCGTGCACTTTCCAATCGATGTACTCGCCGGCGCGATCATTGGCATGATCATCTCGACTGTCGTCTGGTATATCGGTCAAGAATGGGTGGAGCACGAAACCAAGAAAATGAAGAAACTAAACAATCGGCGCTGAGCGCCGCAGGCAACGGGCCGCTGCCCGAATTCAAAAGTGCCTCAGGTGCATTTCCCGTGAGTAACTTAAATCCATCGTTGTCACACGCAGGCGCCCACATAAAAAATGTGCCATCGCCCGAAAAATTTTCACAGCAGTGATCGGATTTAGGTCCAGTATTCGATGAAGCGTGGCGTAATCAATTTTCACTAGTTCAGTTTTTTCCACTGTCAAGACGCTAGCTGATCGCACTTCAGCATCCACAAAAGCCATCTCACCAAAATGAGATCCCGTTCCTAATGTCGCGATGTCGATGGCATCGGTTTCATGTCCTTTTTGCGTAATTTTCACCGAACCGTAATGAATGATGTAGAGACAGGTCGCCACATCACCTTGATTGAAAACCTCATCTCCAGGAGACAAAATCATGACCTGACAGGTCGATTCAATCTGAGAAAGTTCGAATGCATTCAGCTCTTTAAAAAGATAGACATTTTGCAATAGGTTTTGCTGCGACATATCTCATCTCTTTTCTTTTCTTTTTAATTTGCGTGCCCCTACATAAAGGATAATAGCTTTTGTTTGGATCTGTCCATATCATAGATATTCGTGGGAGGATTAATGAAGGTCCTTGTGACAGGTGCGACCGGCTTTATCGGAACCTGGCTCGTACGCCGATTGGTCAATGAACATCATGACGTCCGCGTCCTAAAACGTGCGACCAGTCACTTGGAAGAACTTGAGGGTCTGCCGGTCGAATTCGTCAACGGAGACGTCACCCACGCCGAGAGTCTAGTCGAGGCCTGTCGTGGAATTGATTCAGTTTTTCACTGTGCCGGACTAATTGCTTATACGCGAACCCAGAGAAAAAATCTCGAGCTGATCAATGTGCAAGGCACTGCCAATATCATCAATGCCTGTGTCCAAACCGGAGTTCGACGTCTCGTGCACTTGAGTTCAGTGGCCGCAGTCGGCTCAAGTTTTGATGGCAAATATCCCCTAACTGAGTCTTCACCATTCAATCTCTCTCGTTTGAATTTAGGATATTTTGAATCTAAGCGAGCGTCAGAGCAACTCGTGATAGCGGCCGCCAAATCTGGAGAGCTCGACGCCGTCATCTTAAATCCTTCCAACGTCTATGGCCGCGGTGACGCAAAAAAAGGCAGTCGCTCTGTTCAACTAAAAGTCGCTCGAGGAAAATTTCCGTTTTATACCAGTGGCGGCGTCAGCATCACTTATATCGACGACGTGATTGACGCTATTTTAGTCGCCTGGAAGTCGGGAAAAACCGGCGAACGTTATATTTTATCGGGCGAAAACGTCACTATCAAACAGCTCTTTCATTTGATCGCCGCAGAAGTCGGCATTGAACCACCGAAACTCTATCTACCAAACGCCATCGTTCACACGATCGGTGCCGTTGGCGAAGTGATGGAGAGGTTCGGAAAAAAACCACCGTTGAATTCAGAGACAGCCTGGACCACGACGTTGTTTCATTGGTATGACAGTAGCAAAGCACAACGCGAACTCGGCCTTAAAGTAAAGCCCGCAAAACATGCGATTCACGAAAGTCTCGCATGGATCAAAGAACACGGATTGCTGACTAAGGACCTGTGACGAAATAACTGAGACTTTTTCGCCGTGGATTTTGCGACGAATCGAGACGGGAGGCCGAAGCGCTAGCAGGAGGCTAACGAGAGGCCGACCAACGAAGAGTCGTCGCAAAAGACCAAGAAAAAGTGTCAAGTTACTTATGACAGGGTGCTTAGTCCTTCGGGCTAGCGCCTCGGTCTGACTCAAAATCCGCTGCGCGAAAATGTC
>JAYVXN010000167.1:0-2071 GCA_043785085.1 Bdellovibrionales bacterium
GGACAAGCTCAGGTGCTCCTCGCTGATCTTCTCTCTGAAGCTGATCATGACGGCAAAGCGGATTTGCTGGTTCTCGCTCACCCCTTTAAGCTCGGCTATTCATGGTCTGGAACTTACCCGCCTGGCCTCAACGGCATCGAAGTGATTAATCTCAAATCACTTTGGCAACGTGGCTGGATGCGCTCAAAACTTTCTTTTTTTTGGAGCGCTTTTATTTATCCCTTCAATTCGCAACTGGCGCTTCTGCGTCTGTATGATGAGCCAATGGAAGAGCTTGGTCTTTGGGATCAAATCAATGCCGAGCGCCCGCTCCATGGTTTTGCGGGAGTCGAAGCTTCGGCCAAGACGGCCTCGATGGGAGATTTTTATTTTCGCTTTCCGTCGTATCAGACGTCGTTTAATTTTCTCTCAAATCATGTGCTCTTGAAATCGGAATTAACGGGAGAGCTTGAAACCGATCGCAAGAAAATCATGGAGGCGCTTTTACACGGACAGTTTTATATGAGTCTCGATATCCTCGGCAATCCGAAAGGCTTCTCGGCCTCAGTCGGGGATCGCGAGCGATCTCATCCAATCGGGTCGCATGTGAAATATTATTCAGGATTAAAAATGCATGTGCATTTGCCGCAGGTTCCGACCGTACCATTTGAAACTGCGATTTTAAAAGATGGCGTGCATCTCACGTCTTATAACTCTCAAGATACGGATTATGAAATTCCTGGCCCCGGCGTTTACCGCGCGGTCGTACGGGTGTTTTCAAAACTCACCCTGCCCGATGGACAGCGCTGGATTTCGTGGATTTATACAAACCCGTTTTATATTGAATAGGGCTATATAAGACCGTCGAGAAAACCTAATTGCTTCGGCTGCTTTTCAACTTTCGGAAATCGCACTTCGGTTTTCGCCGACAATGAAATCAATTGCGAAAGTTGTGGAGCTGCGCCACCAACAGAAAGATGAGCAATCATTTTCAGAAACAACTGCCCGCAATAGTTTGCATCGGCCTCAGCCCGGTGAAAGCCGCCCTCGTTTTGCACGTTGAGATGCTGAATCAATGTGCCTAATTTATAGTTGGCCAAACCGCGAAACACCGCACGAGCCATATTGCAGGTATCAAGAATCACACCAGACGGCGCCAATGTTTCAAATTTCTTAATATCGGCCGCGAGAAATTGCGTATCAAACGGTGCATTGTGCGCGACCAAAATATCATCGCCGCAAAAATCCGCGAACGGATCAAGCACATCGGTAATCTTCGGCTTGCCCATTAGCATTTCGTCGGCAATACCATTGACCCGGGAGGCCGCCGCCGGCATGGAAATTCCAGGATTGATCAACGTCGAAAAAATCGCGTCCGGAACACTGTTAATAAAACGAACTGCACCGATTTCGACTATTTGGTCGACACCCGGGAGAGTTCCAGTGGTTTCTAAGTCAAAAGCAATAAAACGCATGACTTAACTGTTACAAAGGAAGCTGCTATAATTCAAGTGGTATCCCCAAGGCTTCGAATAATTCGCGTAAAATCTTGGTATTATTCAAATTTGAGGTTGAATCGTGTTGAAGTTTTTTAAACGCGCAGTTGCGCCAGTCCTAAAAAGTCCTCCCAATAATACCCAGAATAAAAGCGTGACATTTTTGCCGAATGAAAAGGCCGTCGGCTTTTCTGGTCGCACCACCGTTTTGGAACTAGCGCATTTGCATGAGATTGAAATTTCCAGCTCCTGTGGCGGAATGGGTAGCTGCGGAACCTGTCGCGTTCATGTCGACGCCGATCTTTTACCCCCACGAAATGAAATAGAAAATGAAATGGCCGCTGATCGAGGCTTTGCGCCAGCCGAACGCCTGGCCTGTCAGACGCTGGCGCGCAATGGGATGAAGATTATCGTTGGGGATTAGAATTTCATACCCGGGCTGATGCGCACACTATTGCAAGTCACAAGCAGGCTTGTGCCGGGTAGGCATCAACGAAAAGCAAGACACTTCGCAATTATTGTGAAGCTGCGAAACCTGAATGACAGCTGACTAAATTTTAGCCCGCAAAAGTCAAGCTTAAGTCTCGCGCTACAGC